>SKIY01000099.1 GCA_007116205.1 Candidatus Izemoplasma sp.
ACACGTTCTAAGTATGTCGACCCTGGTACTGTCGCAAGTAATTCTGACATGCGTAGAGGTAACCCTGCATCTTTTTGTTTACGGCCTCTTGGCGATGTAGTTGTGCGTTGATCAATCAACGTTGTAGGCGCCATTTGTCCACCTGTCATCCCGTAAATTGCATTATTAACGAAAATAACAGTAATGTTTTCACCACGATGTGCAGCATGCACAATTTCAGCCATCCCAATACTCGCTAAGTCACCATCACCTTGATAGGTAAAGACAGTGGCATCAGGTCGAACGCGTTTTACTCCTGTTGCTACTGCTGGTGCGCGTCCGTGTGCGGCTTGTTCCATATCACAGTTAAAAAACTCATAACTCATAACACTACAACCAACACTGGCAATACCAACACCTGTATCTAATAATCCTTTTTCTTCAAGCACTTCACCAACGAGTTTATGAATGATACCGTGTGTACACCCTGGGCAGTAGCTTAAATCTCTTTTTACAAGACCTTCTGTAGGTTTGTATACCGTTTGGGTTTTCATTATTTTTTCCCCCCTACGTATTTACGAACTTGTTCAATAATTTCATCTGTCTCTGGTACAACGCCACCAGCACGACCATAAAACGCTAATTCATAACGCCCTTGATTAACGATTTTAACATCTTGAAGCATTTGACCAAGACTCATTTCTAGTGTCAGCAAGGTATGAACACTTTCTGGTAAATCCACAAATGCTTTTTCAGGGAATGGCCAAATCGTAATTGGTCTAATAATACCAACTTTAATACCTTCTTCCCGTAACGCTTTAACGGCACTACGTGCAATACGTGCCATCGATCCGTAAGCAACAAGAATAATTTCTGCATCATCTGTAGAAATCATTTCATAGCGTTGCTCATTTTCAACCATTTTATCGTATTTTTCTTTAAGCTTTAAATTATGTTTTTCAAGATCATATGGATCCAAATGCAAAGAAACGATTTTATTACGCGACCCACGTTTTCCAGATTCACCGGTTGCAGCCCACGTTTTTTCAGGAAGATCTCTTTTCGGAATCGCTTTATCAATATCAACAGGTTCCATCATTTGACCAATTAAACCATCCACCGCAATCATCACAGGGTTACGATAATAATCTGCTAAATCAAATGATTCTTTAACAACATCAACCGTTTCCTGCAAAGTCTCAGGCGCAAATGCCATCATATGGTAATCGCCATTACCGCCACCGCGGGTAATTTGATTATAGTCTCCTTGGCTCGGTTGAATACCACCAAGTCCTGGTCCTCCGCGCATAACATTAATAATAACGCATGGGAGTTCACTTCCAACAATGTAGCTAATCCCTTCTTGTTTCAACGCAATCCCTGGACTTGAAGATGACGTTAAAACGCGTGCACCTGCACCAGCTGCACCATAAACCATATTAATAGCAGCGACTTCACTTTCTGCTTGAACAAAAATACGGTCATTCTCTTCCATATGATAAGAAAGATATTCAGGAATTTCGTTTTGTGGGGTTATTGGATAACCGAAAAATGCATCGCACCCACCCTTAATGGCAGCAAGCGCCATTGCTTCGTTACCTTTCATTAATACTTTAGCCATCTAATCACTCCTTCACGAAACGTTCGACAGTAATAACTGAGTCCGGACAAATCATTGCACAAAATGCACATGCAATACATTTTTCAGGATCGTTAACCATCAATGGGGTATACCCTTTTTGATTGGTTGTCGACGTATCCAATTCTAAAATATGGACAGGACATTGATGCACACAAAGGTCACAACCTTTACATTTATCCTGATCAATAATAATTCTACCTTTAGCCATAATTTCCTCCTATAACCATTGCTTTGCTAAATGCCGGATTAAGACCTTATTGTCTCCAGCAAATACCTTGGTTGTTTTAACGTGTTCTTCGATGTAAGTATAAACAATCGGACGTTTTAACGCTTCAGATGCTTCAAATATAATGCGTTGCCCTGCTTCTATCATACTCTCATCTGTATATTCCATCAAGTTCGAGTTGTTAATAAATCCTGTTACCCGAAGTTGACTTGTTGCCTCAAGTTCATGAACCATTTTAATAATTTTTTCAGCGCTGTCCGTTTCTTGTCGAAAGATATTAACAACGACTAAAAAGTCGATATCCTCGGGGTGTTTAATAAAATCACGAAATTGCATCATTACTTTAGCACCGTGTTGTGTACCACCCAAGTCATATACAGCATGTATATCTCTCTTAACAAAAGGACGACTCCCTTTCGGACTAATGAAAGGGAGGTCGCTTCCAGCTGCATTCTCAATTGTTGACTCAATTAACTCGATCCCATTACCTTCTAACAATGCTCGCACACTGCGTGAACGAAAGTAAGGATTAATAATATCTAAGTCAATTAACCAGTCAAGTTTTTCTTGTATGGCCATATTCACCGCAATTTCCGATTTCCCCGAGCCGTAATGTCCCGTTAAAATCGTAATGCGCTTCATTAACGTTTAACGAAGTTAGCGCGAACGGTGCTAATCGTTTTAATGCGTTCTTTTGCGAATAATTTAGCTGCTTCTTGGGTATGTTTTCCTGTTTCCTTAGCAATTTTGTAAATATCCATTAAGCGGTCATAAATTTTTGATATATCATTTTCAGCATTTTCACGACTATAGCCTTGTAGCTCATGGTAAACATTAATTAATCCACCGGCGTTAATAACAAAGTCTGGTGAATATAAAATGTTTCTTTCTTTTAACATGTTTCCGTGTTTTTCTTCGTCGTCTAAAACATTGTTTGCAGTTCCTGCAACAATTTTACATTTAAGTTGCGGAATGGTTTCATCGTTCATCGTAGCACCAAGTGCACACGGAGCATACACATCTACTTCTAATCCATAAATATCATCTGGTTCAACAAATTCTACTTCAGGATATTTTTTCTTAATTTTTTCGATATGTTTTTCGTTGATTTCAGTAAAATAGATTTTTTTCGCTTTCGCCTCAAGTAAGTACCCGATTAAATAATCTCCAGTTTGTCCTGCACCTTGCACAGAAAAAGTTCTACCTTCGATGGTATCATCACCAAAGACTTCCATCAAAGAAGCGCGGATACCATGGAAAGCACCGAGTGCTGTCATCGGAGAAGGATTCCCACTTTTGTGTTTAAGACCAACTACATAATCCGTTTCCATATTGACAAAATCCATGTCTTTTGTTGAAGTGTTGACATCTTCTGCTGTAATGTAACGACCATTTAAGGTTTGAACATAACGCCCAAGTCCGCGGAAGTACGCTTCACTCTTAACCTTTTCAGGATCACCGATAAGGACGGTTTTTCCGCCACCTAAGTTTAATCCAGCAGCTGCTGCTTTGTATGTCATTCCTCGTGCTAAACGTAATACATCAAGGGTTGCATCATCTTCGTTGTCATAGTTCCACAGTCTCGTACCACCAAGTGCTGGGCCAAGTGATGTGTCATGGATGCACGTGATACCTTTCAAACCAGTTGTTGCATCATGAAAGAACACCAGTTGTTCGTATCCGTGTTTCTCCATGTACTCAAATTTCTTCATTAAAAAAGTCCTCCTTAAAAAGTATTCTTTTCAAAATTTAAACGCTGTCACATGAAAGCGTTTTTACGTAAATGATTATAACATTTTTAATTGTGGGTTTCAATGTTTATTGTGCGAAATATTTAAAATCTATTCAAATACATGTATGACAAATTATAAAGCTTTACAAACAAGAAAAAAGCCCTACAAAAGGGCTTTAAGCGACAACAATATTTATCAATTTATTTGGTACAACAATGACTTTGCGCACGGTTTTTCCTGTGATAAACGTTTGAATGCGTTCATTGTTTAAAGCCATCACTTCTAGCTTATCGCGTGCGGTATCCGGTGCTACTTCAATTTTTTCTCGAACTTTCCCATTCACACTGATTACCATCGTAATTTTATCTTCGACCATCTTCGAAGGATCTGCCTCTGGATATGCCGCAAAAACAAGCAGTTCATCATTACCCAGTAATTGATTAAGTTCTTCAGTCATATGTGGTGCGAAAGGATGCAGCAGTTTTAAGAGAGACATATACGTGTCTTTATGCACCGTATCTTCTGCTGACAAGGCATTCGCAAGGGTCATTAGTTTTGCAATCGCCGTATTAAATTTGGTGTGTTCAACATCATAATCTACTTCTTCAATCGTACGGTGTAACAATGTGGTAATGTTTTGATTATCTTCTTGATCAGTCACTTTTGATTGCAAGCGCCAAACTTTATCTAAAAACCTTCTCGCACCTTTAACCCCTGAATCGCTCCATGGCGTTGATTGTTCATAATCTCCAATAAATAATATATACAATCTCAATGTATCTGCCCCAAAGTTTTCAATCATATCCATTGGGTTTACAACATTCCCTTTTGATTTACTCATCTTATCGCCATCAGGTCCTAATATTAACCCTTGTGCTGTGCGTTTTTTATATGGTTCTTCGGTAGGGACAATACCGATATCCGATAAGAACAAATGCCAAAAACGCGAATAAATAACATGGCGTGTAACATGCTCCATACCACCGTTATACCAGTCAACTGACATCCAATATTTAAGTTTTTCAAAATCTGCTAAAACCGTGTCATTGCGCGGGTCAATATAGCGCAAGAAATACCAACTACTTCCCGCCCATTGTGGCATTGTGTCGGTCTCACGTTTTGCTGGGGCACCACATTTTGGACAAGGTGTATTGACAAACTCAGGAATATTTGCCAGTGGACTCTCACCGGTATCGGTTGGCTCAAAGTGGTCTACTGTTGGGAGCTTGACTGGTAAATCCGCTTCATCGACACCTACCATCCCACACGACGCACAATGAACAATCGGTATGGGTTCTCCCCAATAACGTTGGCGATTAAAGGCCCAATCTTTCATTTTAAACGTTACCATACGTTTCCCTAGCTGATGCGTTTCTAAATACGCATTCATGGTTTTGATTGCCGCTTTAACTTCAAGACCGTTCAATTGTCCACTGTTTATCATAATTCCTGTATCCGTATCGGTATATGCCGCTTTCGAAATATCGCCACCTTGAATAACCTCTACAATAGGTAGATTATATATTTTGGCAAACTCATAATCGCGCTGATCATGGCCTGGGACTGCCATAATTGCGCCTGTTCCATACCCCATCATTACATAGTCTGCAACGAAAATAGGCATCGGTTTTTGGGTCACAGGATTAATCGCACGAACCCCTTCTAAACGCACGCCGGTTTTATCTTTGACAAGCTGCGTTCTTTCAAACTCGCTCTTAAGCTTTGCTTCTTTTTGGTAAGCCTTAATTTCAGCTTGATTTTGAATGTGTTGTTGATGTGAGACAAGCAACGGATGTTCTGGTGCAATAACCATAAAGGTTGCCCCATAAAGCGTATCCGGCCGGGTCGTAAAGACATTAAGTTTTGCAGTGCTGTTTTCTATCGCAAAAGTAACTTCTGCCCCTTCACTTCTTCCAATCCAATTTTCTTGTTCCGTTTTTATACGCGGTAACGTTTCTAAATCTTTCAATCCTTTAAGCAAGCGTTCTGCATAGGCAGTAATCTTTAAAAACCAAACATCTTTTTCTTTTTGTTCAACCGTTGAATCACAGCGGTCACATACCCCACCCTGACTTTCTTCATTTGATAAAACCACCTTGCATGAAGGACAAAAGTTAACGTGGGTTTTATTGCGATAAGCTAAGTTGTTCTCAAACAACTTCAAAAAAATCCATTGGGTCCATTTATAATAATTAGGGTCTGTCGTATCTACAACACGATCAAAATCAAAACTAAATCCAGCTGTTTTTAATTGATTCGTAAATGTTTCAATATTTTGATCGGTAATTTTACGCGGATGGATTTTTTCCTTAATCGCATAATTTTCGGTTGGTAATCCAAACGCATCAAACCCAATTGGGAATAATACATTGTAGCCTTCCATTCGCCGTTTTCTCGCAATGATTTCTAAACTTGTATAGGCTCTAATATGGCCAACATGCATACCCGTTCCAGAAGGATACGGGAACTCAACTAACGCGTAATATTTCGGTTTATCAGAAAAGTCAACTGCATTAAACACCTTTTCCTTATACCATTTGTTTTGCCATTTCTTTTCGATTTCTTGAGGATTATAATTCATATTTTTCACTCCTATCAAATAAAAAACGCCCTTATTATGTAAGGGCGAATAATTTCCGCGGTACCACCTTAATTCCGGCATAGCCGGCACTTAAAACCGTTAACGCTGGCAAGCGGTGTTTGCACACAGCGAAAAAGATGAGTTCATATCTTTACGCTCTTGGTTTGCACCACCCACCAAGTCTCTATAAACGCATTCGATATTACTAGTTCTCTTTCATAGCTTTGCTATATGATAGCATATTCATTTGTTTTGCGCAAGATTATTGTCGATAAATACGCCGTTGTAATTCCATTGCTAAACGGTTCATCTGGCGGAACGCCACAAATAAAATAATAATAAATATAAAGAATGATATCTCGACGACAATACTGAGTAACTCATGGAAAATCAAAACAATATAAAGCAGCGTCGCTGCGTAAGTCATCATGACATACATTTGTTTGAAAGGCACTGGTTTTAAGCGCATCCGCGTTAAAAACGTGTTTAGTAAAACAAATATATTAAACAATATAAAATTAGAAAACGCTGTAAATATGCCCACAGAAATAGCCCATGGTGTTCGTAAAGCGATAATTTCTTGATCGGCAGCTGTAAACCAAGCGCGATAAAAATCACCTGCATTTACCTCATCATAATCAAACCGAATATTATGGACATCTTCATGGAGTTCTGAGATTGGTTTTTCTGTTAAAACCGTTCCTAAAAACAGCAAATAGGTGTTTGATTCATGGATGACAACATGATAAATCATTCCGCCATAATGGCTTGCATCGAACGTATCATGCGTGTCAATCGTAAACACGCCACCATCGACTGCTAAAACATCAAACCGGGTATCACTCGCATCACAATCGAGCGTCGCATCAATAATCTCACAGCGCGTATCTGGTGGCGTATACGCCTCACGGATTTCATTGCGTGCCGCTTGTGGTATGCCATCAAACTGCATGACCATTAAAAACGGTACCAACGCCATAATCATGGCAAAAAAGAATATATACAAAAAGGCTTTAAAGTAGCCGTCGTTTCGATATTTTATTAAGCCCGCTGGATAAACGAGGGCCGTCCGTACTTTATTAAGCATTAGCATCACCGGTAATATTATATCACAAAAGTCACATTCTTTATAAATATGATACAATAAGTTCAGGTGATTATGATGACATGGGATACCCACGAAAAGAAGTACCACACATATAACCATTACTTACGTGATAAATACGGCCAAAAAGTTTTTAAAGTCTCTTTAAACGGACATTTTACCTGTCCCAATAAAGATGGCACAAAAGGCGTTGGTGGCTGCATTTTTTGCAGTCCTTCTGGCAGCGGTGATTTTGCTGGTAATATAGAAGATGATTTAAACACACAATTTCAAACTGTAAAAACCATGCTCCATGATAAATGGCCACAAGCAAAATACATTGTCTACTTTCAAGCCAATACCAACACCTATAAGCCTGTTGATGCGTTAAAAGTACTTTTTGAGACCAGTATTACACTCGATAAAAATATTGTTGGCTTAAATATAGGGACGCGGTGTGACGCCTTAGATGATGAAAAAATTGATTTGTTAGCGCGCTTAAATACAAAAACAGATGTG
The DNA here is from genome assembly GCA_007116205.1 of Candidatus Izemoplasma sp. Lineage (GTDB taxonomy): Bacteria > Bacillota_I > Bacilli_A > Izemoplasmatales > Izemoplasmataceae > SLQR01. The sequence continues at coordinate 7,765 of SKIY01000099.1, forward strand.
ACTGTAGAACTCGGACTCCAATCAATTCATGAAAAAACAGCGCTATGGATGAATCGTGGTCACGACTTAACATGTTTTGAAAATGCAGTTCACGCTTTGCGGAAAAAAAACATTGCGGTGGTTGTCCACATTATCAATGGATTGTTCGATGAAGATGAACGTGCGATGATTGCAACGACTGAATATTTAAACCAACTAGATATTCAAGGCATTAAAATCCATATGCTTCACATCATGAAAAACACCACGCTTGGAAAAATATATCAAGCACAACCATTTCCGCTTTTAAGCAAAGAAGCTTATGTGAAGATTACGGTTAAACAAATCGAAAGATTACGTCCTGATATTATTATTCACCGGCTTACTGGAGATAGTCCAAAAGAAAGTTTAATCGCACCGACATGGACTTTAAAAAAGTTTATCGTTTTAAACGAAATAGATAAATTAATGCGTAAAGAACAAACTTATCAAGGTAAATATTATAAAAAAGCGGCTCAGTGAGCCGCTTTTTGATTGAGTAAATGTTTCGTTAAATCTAAAAAACAAACCAATGCATATAAATCAGCACTACCCCCAGGAGAGATGTTTTGTGCCTTGTATGTGTCCGATATTTTTTGATACATATTAAAATTAAACGGTGTTTCATTGAGCAGCACATGCATATCTTTTTGAACATTTTTTAAAGTGGTTAAATTATGCCGCTTTATAATCGTCGTATCTTCTAAACGCGACATAATTGCGCATAATTTTTGATACGCATTATACTGTTCATTAGGATACCAGCTCATAATGCTAGGAAAGCCTTGAGAAACCTCTTCTCGGATCCCTTTTAATCCATATTTTTTGTAAATGGCTTCGCCTGCAGTGAGATCGGTTTTTTCATCGAGATTTGAGAAATCATCTTTTGTTATATCTGTGACAAATTGACGCACTTCTTGGATGATCTCTGGCAAGGTTTTTTGGGCAATGATGCCTGACATATAAAACGGTAAAAACGCCCCAAAAATAAAGATTGCACCTTTGTGGGTATTAATATTTTGGGTTGCTTCAAACATTGCTTTTTCAGCGGCAATACCAAAGTTGCGTAACTTAGACTTGTTGTTTTCAAGATTATGACCAGCTTCTAAAAAGGTTTTAAACCAAGGTTTTAAAGCTTTGATTGAAGCTAAAAAGTGATCAATATTCATATCAGTGTGTGCCCCTGAATCTTTATGCGACACCAAGCCGAACTTAGGATATAAATAAACTTCTCTTTCTAAGGCTACCGCAACGAACTCACTCAATGTTTCAAGCAAATATTCGATGGTTCTATTTTCAATAAATATTCTTAAGGCTTCTTTTGAATGGCTTTGATTACGACAACAGGCATGTGCATCTTGCGCACATACAAAACACAGTCTCGCGTCGTAATCAAAATCTTCACGGCTATAGCGATTTTTGCGGAAATGCACATCTAAATCAATAAATCTACCGAGCGGGTGTTCTTGTTCAAAAATCATACATTGTTGCTTCGTTTGTTCGGCTGAGCCTTCTACAATATATAACAACGCATCGCCCCCTAAAGAACGATGGGGTATTTTTTTAATCACATCGAATGTGTCACAAATGAGTTTATCAAAAAGCGCTTGATGAACGTTTGTGTACCACGTGTTTTTAGGCACGCCAGGTATATTTGATTTTAGAGTAATGATGGTTTTTTTCTCTTTTTTGGTAAGTTTTAAACGTATGTTTTCAAAAACATCACGGGCTTCTATCATTGTTTTTTCAATGTCTTGTTGCGCGTTTTTTGAGTCTTCTAATGGCATCTTTACCCTCCTTTGTTTCTAAAAAATCGACGGTGGCTTGGGGAAGGTATTGATATGCGTGGTCTTGATGATCTTTTTTTAATAAGTTGCGTACTGTTGAGGCGCTTATAACACTATCTTTAAGCTGCTTTCTTGGAATGATTTCTAATTGATTTGTTAAATACTTCTTTAAGGTTTTATTATACATAGCGGTCATCTCACTCATCGGCTCTTCACCGACATAGCGTTTAACAATATTAAAGGTTTTCATATAGTATTTTTTAAATACAAGGACATCGATCATAGCGTGTTCTTCACGAATATTTGCTTCTTTTTGTAAAAAATATTTTGGAAATGTTGCATAGGATACTAGATAGTCTAAACTCGGTAAAACAGTTACATTATCAAAGGACTCACAAGCCTTTTTAACAATCGCCAAGCGCGCTTTAAAAGGAAAGACGCTTCGGTCTTCACTGACGACGAAGACAAGTAAAGCCGGATGCTGTTTTCTTGCTGTCTCGATTAAATGTAAATGCCCTAGGGTTAACGGATTCGCATTAATAACCACTGCAGCTTTTGATGCATCATTAATGGCATATTCGGTTTTTAGTTTTTGCAAGGTGTCTTGAATGTTTTTTCCACCTTCTAATAAAGCAAGTGTCATTGTCTGTACAATCGGTTTAAGGCCGAGTGCTTTAAACAGTGGAACTTGTTCATCTAAGGTATACACAAAATAGTGATTAATGCCTTTATTTGCCAGGCGTTTAATCATTTCTGTTAGTAGTAAAGACGTCATATTTTGTCCTTGATAAGCAGGGGCAATCGCAATGCATTTAATAATATTTACACTTGTGCTTGCGGTGGCAATGATGCAATCATTTTCAGTAATGATAATGGTATCATCAATGTCGTCTTCATACGTTAAGTCAAATTGTTTTAAAAAGCTCTGAACTTGGTCTTTTTCTTCTTCTAATACAACATCATGAATGCGCATGTCATCACTCCTTTGCATGCAAGGTATCGATGATGGTTCCATCACGGTCTTCAACAACACCTATTTTTTTACCTTTATGGGTTGTCTCTTTAGGGTGGCCTGTATAAGCGGTTGCGCGTTGCATTAATGTATCTATACTTACAATATCTAAACGACTATTTTTTAACTGTGCTATTAAGTCTTTTCTTCGCGGGTTAATAGCAATTCCGCGTTCTGTGACTAAACAATCCACATGTTTACCAAGTGTAGTAATAGTGTTTACGCGGGTTTTAATCACTGATGTGCGCGCTTTTAATAACGGTGTAACAATAATACTTACAAACGCATCGCTTGCGGTGTCTGAATGCCCGCCCGATCCTCCGATTATGGTATTAAATGAATCGGTTGTAACATTAACATTAAAGTCTAAATCAATTTCAGTAGCGCCTAGTATGACAACGTCTAAATCTTTAATAATGCGGCGTGGGTTGTTTGGATTGGCATAATCATGTGCGCTAATAGCATGATGTGTAGCATTACGTTTTAAACTTTTTATGGCTTCTAAGTCAAAACATTGCACATCATAAAGTTTTTCTACTAATCCCATTTCTAACATCTCAACGTGATACTTTGTAATTCCACCTGAAAAAAACTTTGCTTTAATGGCGTTTCTTTGCATATATGCTTTAATGTAGTCTGTGACGCGTAAACTAACACCACCTGCACCACTTTGAAAACTAAATCCTGGCTTTATAATGTCTAAATCTTCAATCAATTGCGCTGCACGACGTGCAATACTGACGCCGATAGGGTCCCTTGTGATGGTCGTTGTACCACTTACAATACCGCGCGCATCCCCTATTGAATCTAAGATTAAAAGATAGTCTATATGCTGATGATGTATTTGCGGATTTTCAATAGCATCCACAAAGTGATCTGTCACGAATATTTTTAGTTTGGCATGTGCAACATCTTCCATAGCATAGCCTAAACTCCCACAAGCAGATGGACCGTACAAGCCACTTGCAGCACCTGTTTTATCAACGGTTGGTGCGGCGATAAACGCGATATCAATAGAATTTTCACCCTCAATAATCGCTCTAGCTCGACCACCGTGTGTTTGCATTTTTAAACAGGTTTCACTACCGTGTAGAGCTAAATAATTAGCGACTGGTCCATTGAGATAATTGGTTGTAATTGAAGCTACTTTTTCTTTTTTAAGTAGGGTTTCAATACTTGTATATGAAGGAAATATTGCAGAAGGAGACAGATGAATATCTTTATATCCTAAAGCATCAATTTTAGTTAAAATAGGATTAATAATGCCATCACCATTTCGTAAATGGTGGTGAAACGATAAACGCATCCCATCTTTTAGCGGCAACGCTTCTAATAACGCATCTAATGAGGTATATTTTTTCATAATACACCGTAGTCTTTGGCGCGCTTCAATAGTTTTCTTGCGCGTTCAATGACAGGTTTGTCAATCATCTTTCCGTCTAAACTAAACCGCATACTTTGCGTTTGTTCACTTTTAGCAATAATCCGTTTTGAAGCTTTTATTGCTTCTTGTGATGGGGTAAAAGCGTTATTAATGAACGCCACGTGATTCGGATGAATACTCGCTTTTGCAGTACATCCTAATGCGGTCGCTTGTTTGATATCTTCTATTAACCCGGCTTCGTTTAAAACATCAGTAAATGGGGTATCGATGGCTTCAATATTCGTTGATGCGGCCGCAAAAATCATCTGACTTCGAGCAAATAGCAGTTCTTTCCCGTCCTGACTGCGATCAATATTCAATGCTTTTGTTAAATCTTCTGCGCCTAATAAGAACCCTTTTACATGCGGGTTTTTAGCGAGTGATAATACTTCAAAAAAGACGTCTGGGGTTTCTAATATCCCTAAAATGTCGATTGGCTTAGCCCATAAAGATTCCAGGATTTTTAACCGCTCTACATTCATTTTTGGGAAGACGATTCCAGCAATCGGTAAATCTTTGATAGATGCTAAATCTTTTTTACAGTGGGCTAAATCATCGGTACTATTAATTCGAATATAGAGTTTTGGGCGGTGAAATGTATACCGTTTTAAAAACGCAGCGGTTAACTGCCTTGCTTCATCTTTGTTATGGTCTGCGACACTATCTTCAAAGTCAATAATCACCGCATCCGCATCGAAAACATCAAGATTTTGAAGCATGCGTGGAACATCTCCTGGTATGAAAAGGTAGCTACGACTCATCTTTAGCCTCCTTAAAACGTTTAATTGCTGTGATTAAACGTGCTTCAATCGTATAATCTAAAGCCCCTTTATCTTGACAAAGGACATGAATATTTTCAATATTGTGTGCTTTTAAGGTATCGGTAAGTACTTTTTGAATTTGCTCACCATACATCGCAAAAACCGTACTTTCAATGTTTATTTCGGTGTTCTCGTTTGGTTGTAAGGTGATTAAGCAATCACTAGATTCTAAACTGCCAACGACGATGGTTTTCATAATTGATGCCTCTTAATGCGTGCTAACTCTCTAGCCATATGATTACGAACGATCATAATACCTTCATCAGCACCCATGCCTGGTTTGGCAAGGACTTGTTTTGCTTCACATGCAATCGCAATAGAGGTTGTGATTTCTGCGCTAATATTGGTTTCATTACAGGTTCCCCCGCTATAGGCGCCCATATCGTTTTTAAGACAATATCGCAATGCTTCAATAATATTATTTACGCCGCCTAGATCTGGCGTTTTAACTTGGACCATATGGCCGGCTTTATGGTCGGTAAAATATTTAACATCGTCGAGTGTATTGCACCATTCATCCGCAACAATTTCAACATGGACGGTATCATCCGCATCAATCATTTCTCTTAATGTTTTTAGTGCTACCATCGTTTTTTCACGGTCACCTTCATCCACAGGTCCTTCAATTCTTAATAAAAACGGATGGGCAACTTCTGATATGGTTTTTAAATAGGTAAACATTTTTTTATAATCATAATTAAAAATGATTCCAATCAGCCCATAGACATCAATATGTAACACTGGTTCATAATCATCTCGCATTCTTTTTTGAATAATACGATTTCTTAACCACTGGATATATTCTTTGAGTATTTCGCCTTCTTTACCAAGTTTGGTGTCGATATTATTAATGAGGGCATGGGGCATCACTTCAACCTCTTTAATAATCATTTTATCGACATTGGTATAGCGTTCATCGCCTGTTTGTGCAAAGACTGGAATAGGGGTATACACTGTGCTTTTTAACTGATACTCACGACGGACAATTTCTGCCATTGTCTTTTTCTGTGCTTTTGCGGTCGCATTTAATAAAGCGCCAGTTATCCCATACCGTAAAGCGGTATGCAAGCGTTCATCGTTAATTTTTAATCGATCAAAGTATTCCGCGTTTTTACGAAAAACCGAAACATCACACCCAATCAACTTAGGCTTAATATGATTGTTAAAAAACACCGCACTTTCAGCAGCGATGAATAACGGATCGCGTCCCCCTGCACCAGAATACTGGACAGCTGCCGCATCACCGTATGCAACCGTTTCATCTTCTAAAATTAACATGATAGACAGCGATTCTCCTGGTTGGCGAATCGCTGTGAATTTATCGGTAACGGGATCTCCTTGATACATAAAGCCATCCATTAAAGCGCCTTTTTTTATCGCGGCTTGGTCGTCAAAATAAAACCCTGTCATTCCTACTGAGCAAACTGCATCAATTATTTTCATGGTTTACCCCCTTAACCCTCGGTTTACCTACCAATGTTCCCATACTTACAGCGTAGACATCATCAATCGTCATTTGGAATGATACCTCACGGTTTTCTAATGCGGCACGCGCTTTTAAACGCTCTTTATGAAACGCTTTAATCTCATCATCAAATGCTAAGTTTCCAAACTCTAAAATACGAATGCGTCCCTCGGCATCTCTTGCCGGTAAAATCTTTCCTGCATTCATTTCACTTGGGGCAAAAGGAATATCGATTAAGCCATTCGCAAATGCTTTAACAGCACCTGCAGCTAAATCCCCTTTTCCAACATTTAAAATAGCATACATTAAAGCAGCAACTTCTTTTTTGATCATTTCTTTTTCCGCTTTTAAGTCCTTAGAAGAAGGAAATGATTGTTCTTTTAGTAAATTAACAACAATTTTTGAAGCTTTTAATCCCTCTGCATTGGCTTCTTTTGTTGGGACACCTTGAGATTCATGTGGAGATTTAGTAATCATTTTTGTCGCTTTTCCTTGCGCTGCAACACTTGCTGCAAGCGCAATAACACCCATTGATTTAGCCTCGTCCGCAGGAAATCCACCCATCCATTGATGGAACACAGTGGTGACGAAGACATCGTCATAGTTAAACAATTTTAAGTAATAGTTGGTGAGTTCATCTAAGGTTTGTAAAGCCGCAATATCTTGGACAATATTCCCACCTTGCCCATACCCAACAGTAATATTTTTAACCCCTTG
>SKIY01000013.1 GCA_007116205.1 Candidatus Izemoplasma sp.
TACTTACGAATTTTCATCTACCAGAATCAACGCTGTTAATGCTTGTGAGTGCATTTGCGACAAAAGAGATTATTTTCAATAGCTATCGTCATGCCATTGCCCAAAAGTATCGTTTCTTTTCTTTTGGAGATGCTATGTTTTTAACAAAAAGAGTATAGAATTTTCTATACTCTTTTAGGTTCTTAATAAGGTATATAATTTTTTTGTGCGTTTCCCAAAAATCATTAAATAATATGGCATAATCGTTAACATAACAACACCGATTAATAAGATAGGAAGGGATTGATACTCTAAGATGATTCCTGCAAGGACAATTGCGAGTGGAATTAAAGCAGCACTTAGCGTATCCATAATTGCCATGACACGTCCTCTCACATCGGCATCAATGACTTTCATAATACCTGTTAAAAATGGTACGTTCATCCAAACACTTGCGATGGCTTGTATAAACATGACAGGTAAAAATAACGCTAAAAATATTGTATAGGAAATTCTGCTTTGACTGATCGCAATCATTAAAATGACAATCGTAAAATTACCAATCATTAAGGCGGTTAAACCTTGTTTTATATTTTTAACAACACATAACTTTGCACCAATAGCACCAATCACTAAACCACCAACCAACATTCCAAAAGAGAAGGTTACACTAACAATGGATAGATGGATCGGTTCTTTATTGAGCTGAAGGTTAAATAGGTATGGTAACGCATTGGCAAATATTGGGGTTAAAGCAAAGTTAATGATTAACGCCGCAAGCATAAATGGGACTAAGCCTTGTTTGGAAATAATGTAGGTGAACCCCTCTTTGAAGTCCGTTTGAAAGTTTTGTTGGGGCACATCGAGCGCTTTTGCTTTTTTCGGTGGTAACTGAATAAACATCTCAGTGAATCCGCTAATAATAAAACTTAACCCATTAATGACGAAAATCAACTCAATACCTAAGAGGGTGTAAAAAACCCCTGCGAGTAAAACCCCGATAATCGTTTGAATACTGGTAATAAAACTAAAGAAAGCATTGGCTTGATTGAGGGCATCTGAATCTACTAATTCAGGTCTAACTGCGCCGGCAGCGGGCATAAAGAAAGCATTATTTAAAGCTAAAACAACGGTAATGATATATAAAGTTAAGAGAAGATGGGTTTCTTGATTCAAGGTAAAGATAAATAATGCACCCAATAGCACCGCACCGCCGCGGATATAATCCGTTATGTAAAGAATTCGTATTTTATGTAGTCGATCGACAAACACGCCGGCAATAGGTGTTGCGATCACTTGAATAATAGCACCTAAGGCTATATAAATACCTGCTTTAAGCGGTGAACCAGTAAGTGTTAAGATAAACCAGCTAACTGCAAAGTTATAAAATGCAGTTCCGATTTGAGATACAAAACTCCCAGCAAAAAGCAATGTAAAGTTTTTGTTTTTTAATAAAGCGCGCATCGTTATTCGATAAAGATTTCGACTTTGTCGCCGTCACCTGATTCAATATCAACTATTTTGCCGTCAGTACCAGACTCAATCGCATCTAAAATTGCATCGAAGTCTAAATCAACATCCATATCCTTCATTTTATCAAGTTTCATAAACCCTTTTTTATTGCCACTTCGTAAAGCAACTTTGGCAAATTCAAGCGGGATTTGAACATTGACTTTATCGCCATCGTTACTTAATATGCGAATTTTAAACATTTTAAAAGCTTGTTTACGCGTTACTTTTGTTTCGTTAGATCCTTTATCAATAGCGTTTAAAAGTTCTGCGCCTTCTTGTGGTGTAATCTGTTTATTTTGAATCATTTCTAAGATTTTAATTTTTTCTTGGCTCATTATTTCACCTTCTTTACTTTAATAGTTTTAACGCTTCATCAGAGGTTATTTCACCATCTGCGAGCTTTTGTAAAATTTCGTCTTTTTTGGCTTGGTCTTCATCATCATTTACGGTGTATCCGAGATGAATAATCACTTCATCCATCATCTTTTTAACGGTTGGATAGGAAACATTTAACTCTTTTTCTAGTTGCTTAATGCTGCCTTTATTTTTAATAAAGAGTTCAATAAAATAGAGATGATCTTTTGATAAATAATTAAACTTAGAGAGTTGGAATTGACCACTAATCTCTGTGTGACAGTTAGTACATTCAAGTTTGGTAACGAGTAAATCATGTTTACATATTGGGCATTCACCAATTACATGTTTTTGCATAGAAACACTCCTAACGAATTTTTATTTTAATTTTGGCATCATTGCTATCAATGTCGATGGTGGTATTTTTTGCATAGCGCAAATAATTATAAAGTTCATTGAAGTCAAAGTCATTCAATGAAGTTTCTGCAGATTTCATTTTTTCAGTGATTTCTGCTTTCTTATCCTCAGGTGCATTTGCGAGTGCTTTTTGACTTAAAGCACCTTTTTTAACGCTTTTATTCATTAATCGCACTCCGAGTTTTGCAAGACCAATTGGCAGTGGGATTGAAAGTAGCGCTTTTAAAAAGAAGTTTAGTTTTCGAGATTCATTTGGCAAGTCGATCTTAATTTTGACAAAACGCGCTTTCTTTAAGCCTTTAAACTCTGGTTCTGGGGTTAGACGCGTTAATGCATCTTCGGATGTTATTTCGCCACTATAAAGCTTTTCTAAGATAATTTCTTGTTGTTTTGGTTGAAGTTGTGTTTGCACCTTATCACCTCTTTTGGATCTTTATAGTTACATTGTATGATAAGTTTGATTTTATGTCAAGTCATAAATTAATAAAATTAATAATGACATTAATAAAATTAATTTTATATGCAATATAATTTATAAAGAACTGGTAAATATGTTAATTATAATCGATTACAATTTAAACGGTTGGGGGTTGCTATGGTTTTTTTTCATGTTATCATATATAATAATATAGAGTTCAAACAGACTACATCATTGGGGTAAGGTGACAATATGGATAAACCATATAGGGTTGGTGTCGATATTGGAAGTACAACGATTAAAGTTGTTGTATTAGATGATTTTGATACGATTATTTATAAAACATATGAACGCCATTTAAGTAGTGTTTCAAAAGCACTACGTAAATTGATGCGTGATTTGAAAACTGCTATTGGCGCACAAGCTATGCAGTTTAATTTTACAGGGAGCGCGGGGTTGCGTTTAGCAAAATATATCGGTGCACAATTCACACAAGAAGTGATCAGTGCAACCTCTGCGTTAAGACACTATGCAGAAGATGTCGATGTTTGCATTGAGCTTGGTGGCGAAGATGCAAAGATTATTTTTTTTGATGGCGTTAATGTTGAACAACGCATGAACGGGACGTGTGCTGGTGGGACAGGGGCATTTATTGACCAAATGGCATCGCTGCTTGATACCGATGCAGCTGGTGTAAACGCGCTCGCCAAAGATTATGAAAAACTATACGATATCGCCTCGCGATGTGGTGTATTTGCTAAAACAGATATTCAGCCATTACTCAATCAAGGGGCACGCAAACCAGATATTGCGGCTTCGATTTATCAAGCGATTGTAAATCAAACTGTCGGTGGGTTAAGTCAAGGTCGAAAAATTCGTGGACGGGTTGCGTTTTTAGGAGGTCCGTTAACGTTTTCTAGTGAACTTCGAAAACGCTTTATTACGTTTTTAAAATTGGATAATGTTTTTATGCCTGAAAACGGTGAGGTTTTTGTGGCTATTGGGGCTGCTTTAGAGGCGAAAGAAATCCCGATTTCTATCGATGATTTAATGTATAAAATCACAGAATATCGTAGCCAATATAAGGATAATTTAAGAAAAACACTGAAACCACTGTTTAAAAATGACGCTGAGTATCAAGCATTTAAAGCGCGACATAATAAGGCAAATGTTGCATATATTGATCCTCAATCATACCGAGGTAACGCTTATTTAGGTGTCGATGCGGGGAGTACGACAACAAAATGTGTGTTGTTAACTGAAAACCACGAAATATTATATGAATACTATAAACATAATCGCGGGAATCCTGTGGATATTGTTAAAACAGCGCTTCTTGATATGTATAGCAAAATCCACGAGGGGATTACGATTAAGCATGCTTTCGCGACCGGTTATGGAGAGGCGTTAATCGAAAATGCTTTTAATCTTGATGGTGGGGAAGTAGAAACGATTTGCCATTATGAAGCGGCGAAGTTTTTTAATAAAGATGTTAGTTTTGTTGTCGATATTGGCGGACAAGATATGAAATGCTTTAAGGTAGATAACGGTGTCATTAGTTCCATTGTTTTAAATGAAGCATGTAGTAGCGGATGTGGGTCTTTTGTTGAAACGTTTGCGGAATCTTTAGGTTATCCAATCGAAAAGTTTGCCGATATGGCTGTGGAAGCGCATCAGCCAGTAGACCTGGGGAGTCGGTGTACCGTCTTTATGAACTCAAGTGTTAAGCAAGCACAATCTGAAGCTGCAAGCTCAAAAGATATTAGTGCAGGACTTGCGATTAGCGTGGTTAAAAACGCTTTATATAAAGTGATTCGTGCACACGATGTGCAAGAAGAATATGGCACTGATATTATTGTCCAAGGGGGAACCTTTAACAACGATGCCGTGTTGCGTGCCTTTGAAATGGAAACAGGGATTGAGGTCACCCGTCCGGCGATTGCAGGATTAATGGGGGCTTTTGGGGCTGCGTTAATTGCTAAATCGCGTGCGAAAAATGTACAAGCTAGTACAATATTAGAGCGCCATGGACTGGAAAAGTTCACTTATCGTAGTCAACGCGCTACCTGTCATAAATGCCATAATTTGTGTGCGTTAACGATCAATATCTTTGAAGGTGGAAAAAAATACATTAGCGGTAACCGCTGTGAAAAAGGAGCGGGCATTAATATCAGCTATGAGGATGTGCCTAATCTATATTTATATAAGTATGATACGATTTTAAGTTATAAATCTGATGAGCATAAAAACTACCATAAAACGGTAGGTATTCCGTTGGTGCTTAATATGTATGAAAATTTACCATTTTGGCAACCATTTTTTGAAGCATTAGATGTTAAAGTTGTTTTAAGTGATCGTTCTAATAAAGCCTTGTATGAAAAGGGACAAGATTCGATTCCAAGTGATACAGTCTGTTACCCAGCGAAGTTAGTACACGGGCATGTAGAATCACTTTATGAGAAAAACACCGATTTTATTTTTTATCCCAATATGCCTTTTAATTTTGATGAAAAGTCCCATGCGAACAATCATTTCAATTGTCCGATTGTGGCGCATTATCCTGAAGTGATTGAAGCAAATATGGACCATCTAGATATGCAAAAGTTTATGCAGCCATATATGACCATCAATGATAAACAGAAGTTTGTAGATGTGGCTTATAAAATGCTTAAATCGCATATTAAGACGACGAAAAAAGCGATGATGACTGCTTTTGATGAAGGTATGCAGTCTTATTTTGAATTTCGAGAAATGGTTCAAAAAGAAGGGGAGCGTGCTTTGGCTTACGCAAAAAATCATCGTTTAAACACCGTGGTTTTAGCGGGCAGACCATATCATATTGACCCTGAGATTAATCACGGTATTCCTAAATTAATTCGCAGTTTAAATGTTGTTGTTGTTAGTGAAGATGCTTTAAATCATTTGGCTGCGCAAGATAAAGTGAATGTGTTAAATCAGTGGACCTACCATACACGTTTGTATGATGTGGCTAAGTATGTCACCACCCTTAAAGATGTTAATTTAGTCCAACTGGTTTCATTTGGCTGTGGTCTTGATGCGATTACTAGTGATGAGATTAAAGACATATTAGAATCACATAACAAACTATACACACAAATTAAAATCGATGAAATATCAAATCTCGGCGCTGTAAATATACGTTTACGGAGTTTATTAACGACGATGCGGGATGGTGTATATCATGTCTGAGCCTGTTTATGAAGATGGTCGCTTAGTTTTCACTGAAGCGATGCGAAAAACGTATACTATTTTAGTCCCTCAAATGGCACCATATCATTTTGAGTATTTTGTTGCGGCCTGTAACAGTGAAGGCTACCGTGCTGAGTTGCTTAAAACAACCGATTATGATTTGATCCATGAAGGGATGAAATATTCGCATAACGATATTTGTGTCCCGGCAATGCTAGTGATTGGACAATTCATTGATGCAATAAAGAAACGTGGTATTGATAAAGATAAGGTTGCACTCGTGATTACGCAAACAGGTGGTGGGTGTCGCGCAAGCAACTATATTGCATTACTGCGTAAAGCTTTAAAAAAAGCAAATCTTGCGTATGTACCAGTCATTTCTTTGAATGCGGGTGGATTAGAAAAAAACCCAGGGTTTAAAGTTGGACCACGCTTATTACATAAACTCCATGATGCTATGTTGTTTGGGGATTTAATGATGACCCTTGTTAACCAAACCCGACCTTATGAAGAAAATGCGGGAGAAACGGATGCATTAAGGCAAACGATTGATCGTGAGCTTGAAGGATACTTCCAACATAAAAGCTTGTTCAGCTGGCGGCGTCAAAAACGCATTTCAAGAAATATGATTAAACGGTTTAAACGGATTCCAACCGATCGCAAGATAAAAAAACCGAAGGTTGGGATTGTCGGTGAAATTTATGTTAAATATTCACCGCTTGGGAATAACCATTTAGAAACCACTTTAGAACAAGAAGGGTGTGAAGTGGTGGTGCCACCGCTATATGACTTTTTCTTGTATACATTTGATTCGCGTGCATATGATATTACGCAATATGGAGGCCCTAAAAAAGAACGGTTTTTACTGAAAGCGTTTATTTGGTATGTTGAAATACGCCGTCAAAAGATTCGTAAAATGTTAAAACGTGCTGGGTTTGAACCAGGGGTCACTTATAAAAAATTGAAAAGTTTAGCGAAAGGCTTTATTAATCACGGGACACATACGGGTGAAGGGTGGTTGTTGACGGCTGAAATGGTCGATTTAATTAAACACGGGGCACCGAATATTGTCTGTACACAACCGTTTGGCTGTTTACCGAATCATATTGCCGGAAAGGGTATGATTAAAAAGCTTAAGAAACATTATCCTTTAAGTAATATTGTTGCGATTGATTATGATACAAGCGCATCAAAAATTAATCAATTAAATAGAATCAATTTAATGGTTTCAAATGCGTTTAGAATGTTGGAAAAGGAAGATTAGATGAAGGTTCGTTATGAATTAAAACATGTTTGTGCCCAAACAGGGGCACGCTATGGGTTGCTGCACACCCCGCATGGGGTTATTGAAACACCGGTATTTATGCCTGTTGGAACACAAGCAACGGTAAAAACCTTGGACCCAGAAGAGATATCTTCAGTTAGCGATGGCCTTATTTTAGGGAACACATACCATTTATGGCTTCAGCCTGGAGAGACGATTGTTGAGGCGCATGGTGGGATTCGTGGGTTCATGCAATGGGACAAAGCTTTATTAACTGATAGTGGTGGGTATCAAGTCTTTAGTTTAAGCGATATGCGTACAATCACTGAAGAGGGGGTGCATTTTAGACACCATAAAAGCGGAGAAAAGCTATTTTTATCTCCGGAAAAAAGCATTGAGATTCAAGAAAAGCTCGGCGCGGATATTGCGATGAGTTTTGATGAATGTCCGCCTTTTGATGCGGATTATGCGTATATGAAAGATTCAGTTGAAAGAACATTGCGTTGGGCAAAACGCGGGTTGATTAAACATCAAAGAGAAGATCAATCTTTATTTGGTATTGTCCAAGGTGGCCCGTTTAAAGATTTGCGCCAGCACTCGTTGGAAGAAACGATGCGCATGGGGTTTGATGGTATCGCCATTGGCGGCTTAAGCGTTGGCGAAAGTAAAGTGGCGATGTATCAGGTGTTGGATGATTTAAAACCCCACTTACCAAAAAACTTACCACATTATTTAATGGGTGTAGGAACCCCTGACGATTTACTTGAGGCTGTGATTCGCGGCATCGATATGTTTGATTGTGTCAATCCGACCCGTTTAGCACGTCATGGGAGTGCTTATACAAAGTATGGTAAAATAGCAATTAAGGCCGCACGCTTTGCGGACGATTTAGAACCTTTGGATGCGGACTGTGATTGTAAAGTTTGTAAGACCTATACAAAAAGTTACTTGCGCCACTTATTTAAAGCGGAAGAAGCCCTTGGGGCTAGACTTGTGAGTTATCACAATCTTTATTTTCTGAAAACATTTATGCAAAATATACGTACCGCAATCAAAAATGATAGCTTGTTAGATTTCAAAACAGCTTTCTTTAAGGATTTTTACGATAAATAACTCTTGAATTATAGTTTTATTATTCAGTCAAATGCGTTATAATATGTCTAAAGATTTGTGGGAGGTCATACTATGTTTGAACAAAACGATCATTTCAGTCAAAAACCCTCGATAAAAGTCATTGGTGTTGGTGGCGGTGGCGGTAATGCTGTCAATCGCATGATTGAAAATGATGTCCAAGGTGTAGAGTTTGTTGCGATTAATACAGATGCACAAGTATTGCGCCAATCAAAAGCAAATATTCGCCTTCAAATAGGAAAACTTTTAACCCGTGGACTCGGTGCTGGTGCAGACCCCGAAATTGGTCGACGCGCAGCCGTGGAATCTGAAGATGAATTACGTGAGCTCCTACAAGATACCGATATGGTTTTTATTACAGCTGGTATGGGTGGTGGCACTGGAACGGGTGCGGCACCTGTTATTGCTAAAGTATCAAGAGAGATGGGTTGTTTAACGGTAGGGATTGTTACAAAGCCGTTTAAGTTTGAAGGTCGCCGGCGCGTTGCAACGGCTTTAGAAGGTCTTGATGCATTAAAGCCATATGTGGATACGTTGATTATCGTACCAAATGATCGACTGCTTTATGTGACTGATCGCAACACTTCAATGCTTGAAGCGTTTCGCGAAGCAGACAACGTCTTAAGACAAGGTGTACAAGGGATTGCCGAAGTCATTACTGTCCCTGGATTAATAAATCTTGACTTTGCCGATGTTAAAACGGTGATGAAAGATAAAGGGACAGCGCTAATGGGTATCGGTATTGCCGAAGGTGAAAACCGCGCAGTCGAAGCGGCTAAAAAAGCGATACATTCACCATTACTTGATGCCAATATTGATGGGGCAACGGATGCCATTGTAAATATTACAAGCGGTACAAATATTGCACTTTGGGAAGTAACTGAAGCGATTGAAGCGATTCAAGATTCTAGTAAAACTGAAATTAATGTCATTTACGGAACAACCATTAATCAAGATTTAGAAGACGAAGTTATTGTTACGGTTATTGCTGCTGGATTTGATGAACATCGTAGAATTGAAATTGAAGCTTTAGGTGATGATGATTATGTAAAACCACCAGAAGACTTTGAACCAGAAGACGATGAAGATGACAATAAAAAAGCGTCAAAGAAAAAGAAGAAAAAGAAAAAAGGTAAAAAAGCAGATAAAACATCTGAAGATACACTAGAAGAACAAGAAGAAGAACCTTCAAAAACCAATATACCTTCATGGCTACGCTCACGATTTAAATAATCTCGAAAAAGTATGCATGTCATACTTTTTCTTTTATGGTATAATAGTTTTAGCGCGAATATTTGGCGCTTGAAGGATTATTTGATACAATAAGGTGATAATGTGAATCAGTCATTAAAAAAAACAATATCTAAGCAATATCCAAATGTTTCGATTGTTTTAGCAAGCAAATATCTTGAAAGTAAAGAAGCGTTTTTACCTTTTATTGAGGCCGGTCAAACGGATTTTGGTGAAAACCGTGCTGAAGTGATTGAAGAAAAACAAGCTTGGCTTAAAGATTATGATGTTACGTGGCATTATATAGGCACTTTGCAAACGAAAAAGGTAAAGAAAATTATCAATGATATTGATTTTTTGCATGCCTTAGATCGCTTAAAGCTTGCCAAAGAAATTGAAAAGCGTCGTGAAGGTGTTTTGCCTTGCTATATTCAAGTCAATATTTCTGAAGAGTCACAAAAACACGGATTAGCACCTGATGCTGTTGCTGCGTTTATGGCTAGTATCGCTGACTTTGAACATATTAAAGTTATCGGTTTAATGGGTATGGCACGCGATAACGCTTCAGAAGCTGTAATCCGCAAACAATTTCAAACATTGCGCCACTTACGTGATGCATTACAAAAAAAATACCCTGACATTCAAGGCTTATCAATGGGCATGTCTCAAGATTATTTAATCGCACTAGAGGAAGGTGCAACGGTATTACGTTTAGGACGGATAATGTTAACGGAGGGATATCATGGCACGTAAAAAACAATCTGCATATGACCGCACAGAATTTATTCGCATGTCTAAAGAGTATGATGTCTTTAATCTTGCGGACAAATTAATGATGCGAAACCCACTCATCATTAATTTTGAAGATTACAATGTTATTGAAAGCAATCGCGTTATTGTTTTTTTAAGTGGTGTTATTTATGCGCTTGATGGTGAAGTTGAAGTACTTCAAGAGAAAATTTTTGCGTTTGCGACAAAAGCAGATTTCAAAGATAAGTCATTGCGTGCGTTCATTAAAAAACACAAGGAGTAGATAATATGATATTTTTCTTACAAGTGCTTTATTACATTTTAAATATTTACTTTTATATATTGATTGCGTATGTATTGTTAAGTTGGGTACCAGATATTCGAGAAACAAAGTTTTATTATTACCTACATCAAATTGCAGACCCGTATATGCGGTTATTTAGAGGAATACTTGTGTTTGGGCAAATGGATTTCACACCGATTGTTGGATTTTTGCTATATATGTTTGGCCTTCAGTTTTTCCAAGCATTTATTACATCATTATAAATTATACTAAGAAAGAAGTGATTTGATGCTTTTTGATTTTAAAGCAAACCGCTACATTGCAGTTTTAGGAATGATTGGACTCGCAGCTGTATTGTTTGGTGTTATGGGGATAACAAACAACCCTTTAATACTCATTGTAGTAACGTTTTTATATGTCTTTTTACTAGGACGAATGATGAAGCATGTTGCGATATTAGGGTATCGTAGTATTCATCAGAAGCTTTTTGTCCTCGCTGATGCGCGTGGGTATTTAGAGTCTATTTTAGAACTTTATGGACGCACGAATAGAAAAAAAGATATTGATGGGATTAAGTTGCAAAACCTTATTATGGCGTATATCTTTGCGGGAGATTTTGATAATGCCCGGCTTTATTTACAACAGTTTCAAGATGCTTATCCGAATGAAATCGAAAATAATCAGCAAGTACAGTTTTCTTACGGGCTACTTGAAACATTAATAAGCTTGTTTGATTACAACGAACGCGCTTTTGTTGATCATTATGAAAACATCGATAAACTACTCGATGAAATGCCGCCAAGTCAAGTAGCGCACGTACGTGAAAATCCGTATTCAGTCTTCTATATGATTACAGAGTTGAAACGGTTGCTTATCGAAGATACTGACGTGACACCAGAAAAAGTTAAAGCAATGATGAAAAAAGACAATCCATTCTTAAACGCTTCAATTTTATATGTAGTTACAGCCAATGGATTTGTTGATCCTGAAAAACTTGACTTTTATCAGCCTGAAATGTTAAATTCAATGTTCTTTTACGCACGCGAACAAAAAGAAACAGTTGTAAATAACGATTAATTTGATATAATATTATAATAATCGATGCAGCGGATACGCTTATGCATGATCCTTATCTAAAGAGAACGGGAAAAGCTGAGAACCCGGATAAGAAATACATAAGTATCGCCGTGAAGATGATCAATCGATAGGTAGGTTGATCCGTTGCCCGCGTTAAGGGAATGAGCGCCGGCTATGCCGGAATTAAGGTGGTACCGCGGATTATATTCGCCCTTTTCAAGGGCGATTTTTCTATTTTAAGGAGTGATTTATATGAAAGATTACAAAGATACTTTACACATGCCTAAGACGGATTTTCCGATGCGTGGAAATCTTGGCCAAAACGAACCGAAAAGACAAGTGACGTGGGAATCAGAAAAAATTTATGAACAACGCTTGGCTAAAAATGAAGGAAATGAAGCTTTTGTTTTGCCGGATGGTCCACCGTATGCGAACGGTGATATCCATATTGGACATGCGTTAAATAAAGTGCTTAAAGACATTATTGTTAGAGATAAAAGTATGCGTGGGTTTTACACGCGCTATGTACCGGGTTGGGATACGCATGGTTTACCTATTGAGTCAGCTTTGGTTAAACAAAAAAAGGTTGATCGTAAAAAATTGAGTATTGTAGATTTTCGCAAAATTTGTGAAACGTACGCGCTTGAACAAATTGATCGCCAACGGGAACAGTTTAAACGGCTGGGGATTTTAGGCGAATGGGATAATCCTTATATTACGTTGGACAAGAAATATGAAGCTAGTCAATTGAAGGTATTTGCATCGATGGTTGAAAAAGGGCTTGTTTTTAAAGGCCTCAAACCTGTTTTTTGGTCGCCATCGAGTGAAACGGCTTTAGCTGAGGCTGAAATTGAATATCACGATAAAAAATCTCCGTCAATTTACGTCGCGTTTGATGCGGTAGAAACGAAAGACTTTGAAGAAAATTTCCAATTTTTGATTTGGACCACCACACCATGGACTATTCCTGCAAACTTAGCTGTTGCTGTACATGAATCGTTGCAATATGTGTTTGCCCGTGTTGGGGACGCCGTTTATGTTTTTGCTGAGGCATTAAAAGAAACCTTAACAAAAACCTTAGATTGGCAAGATGTTGAAGTTATTCGCACAGTTAAAGGAGAAGCATTGGTGGGGTTAACTTATAAACATCCGCTTTATGACCGTGTTAGTCCAATCTTACTAGGCCATCATGTGACGATTGAATCTGGAACAGGACTTGTGCATATTGCGCCTGGTCATGGGGAAGATGATTATATTATTGGCCAACAAAATAATTTAGAAGTACTTTGTCCAGTAAATGAACGCGGTGTAATGACGAGTGAAGCTAATCAGTATGAAGGGCTGTTTATTGATGACTGTTCGAAAGCGGTTGTAGCAGACTTAGATGCCAATAACCATTTATTAAAAATGGCTTGGACCACGCATAGTTATCCGCATGACTGGAGAACGAAACAACCAGTTATCTTCCGCGCGACTGATCAATGGTTCGCATCGATTGAGTCGTTAAAAGCACAAATGTTAAAAGCGGTTTCGGAAATTAAATGGCACCCTAAATGGGGCGAAGTACGCATGGAAAATATGATTAAAGACCGCGAAGCATGGTGTATTAGTCGTCAACGTGCTTGGGGCGTTCCGATTCCTGTTTTTTACCATGAAGATGATACCCCAATTTTAGATGGTGATGTCATCCGTCACGTTGCTGATTTGGTTGCTGAACACGGCACAAACATTTGGTTTACATGGGAAGCGAAAGACTTATTACCAAAAGGATTTAAAGACTTAGGTAAAAGTCCAAATAATGCTTTCCGTAAAGAAACCGATATACTAGATGTATGGTTCGATTCAGGAACGTCACATCAAGGTGGAATGGTTGATTTTGGCATGCCATACCCAGCAGATTTATACTTAGAAGGATCTGATCAATACCGTGGATGGTTTAATTCAAGCTTATCAACTGGGATTGCTTTAACAGGTGAAAGTCCATATAAAGGCGTCTTAACGCATGGATTTGTACTTGATGGTGAAGGGCGTAAAATGAGCAAATCAATTGGAAACGTTGTCGACCCTATCAAGGTAATGAATCAACTTGGTGCAGATATTTTACGGTTGTGGGTAGCGAGTGTTGATTATACAAGCGATGTTAGAATTAGCGAAAAAATGATTAGACAAGTATCAGAAACATATCGTAAAATCCGTAATACACTACGGTTTATGCTGGGGTCTGTTAATGATTTTGATGCCACAAAAGATACCGTAAACTATGAAGATATGCCTGAAGTCGACCGTTTTATGATGCTTAAGTTAAATGATTTAATTGCGAAAGTGAATAAAGCGTATGAAGGTTATATGTATGATGATGTAACGCGATTAATTATTAATTTTGTGACGCGGGAGTTAAGTGCTTTTTATCTTGATTACACAAAAGATATTTTATATATCGAACGTCAAGACGATACGATTAGACGAAGCGCTCAAACAGTTATTGACGCTACGTTAAAGGCGTTGTTACCGCTGTTAACGCCGTTAATTCCACATACAACTGAAGAGGTATATGCCTATATCAACGGGGAAAAACACGCAAGCGTCTATTTAGAAAACATGCCAGTCTCACGGGATATGAAAGACGATGGTGTATTGAAACGCTATACACAGTTTATGAAAATTCGTGAACATGTCTTGAAAGCATTAGAAGAAGCTAGAAATGAAAAAATCATTGGTAAAAGTTTACAAGCGCATGTAATCTTATATCCAAACGATGAAACGCGTGCCTTGCTTGAAGCCATACCATCACTTGGCAAACTCTTTATTGTCAGTGCGGTTACGATATCATCAGGGTCAGGAAAATATACATTTGACCAACTTAGTATCGATGTCTTCCGTGCTGAAGGTGACATGTGTGCACGCTGTTGGCACATTCGCGATATCAATGAAGATGAACTGTGTGACCGTTGTCAAACAGTCCTTAACCGTTAAACTTTGCAATCGTTTTAAGAATGCAGTAAAATAGTAACACAAGAGGATAAACTTATGACTTTACAAGTAAAATCAACGACGCACATGATTATCTATTTACTCGGCTGTACTTTGCTCGCTTTAGGGATTGTTTTAATTATTCGCAGTGAGCTTGGGACAACGCCTTGGGATACTTTACATGTTGCGTTAAGTGAAATCACCGTGTTAACAATTGGGTATGCAACGATATTTGTGTCATCGTCAATCATTATCTTTGTCGTGCTCTATGAAAAAAACTTGAAATATTTTGCGATGGCGGTCCCTGTTTTCATTGTCGGAAACTTGATTGATTTATTTGATCGTTTTGTATTCGCATCTTTTTACCCAACGCAATTTAGCA
>SKIY01000127.1 GCA_007116205.1 Candidatus Izemoplasma sp.
TAAAGATATTAAACAAAAATAATTATGATTACGTATAAAAAGTTATTCAAGATTTATGAATAACTTTTTTTATAATATTTTAAAGAAAACAGAAATTCTTATTTTTTTTGATATAATACAGTCATTGGGCATGTGCAAAAATCACAATACACCCCTTCAAAAGGAGTCGTTATGAGCTATATTAATGAAAATAAAAAAGCATGGGAAAATGCATTTGATCAGCGTTCGGGTACATATTCTGATGATCTCGCTAAAAAATTACTTGAAAAAGAAAATCCGTTTTTTCATGAAGATTTTTTAAACGTGATCAATGCGTATGATTTCACAGGTAAAACGATTGGACAATATTGTACGAACAATGGTAGAGAATTACTCCAACTTTCTAAACGCGGTGTACATCAAGCTGTTGGATTTGACTTAGCAAAAAATATGGTCGATTACGCAAATACTATCGCAAAAAACCTTAAACTCCCTGCGCAATTTGTTGAGTCAGACATTTTGCAAATTGATGCATCTTATAATAATTATTTTGATTTTGGGTTAATTACCGTTGGTGCGATTTGTTGGTTTGAAGACTTGAAACTGTTTTTTAAAAAAGTATCAGAAGCCCTTAAACCTGGCGCAAGTTTATTTATTCATGAAATTCACCCTTTTCAACTGATGCTAGCGACCAGTAGTGAATCGAACTACATTCCAACACACCCTAAAACACCTGTAAATAATTACTTTGAAAATAAAGTTTGGAAAGAACATGGAATGGGATATATGACTGATAAAAAAGGGATAGAAAACACCTTCACAAGCTTTTCACATACATTATCTGACATATTTAACGCACTCATTGCAAATGGTTTCGAAATTGAACTGTTTAAGGAGTTTGATTACTGCGTTGGCAATCTCTTTAACGCTTTAGATTCCAAAGGGATTCCCCTTTCAATGATCCTCGTTGCTAAGAAGCATACATAACACACCACGACAAAGCAAAGGAGTCTATTTTATGGAACATTATCGCATCAATGATTATTCAGTAACGTTTGATCCAATAAAGCATCAGTATTGGGTGGATGAAAAACCAATTATTAGCGTGACGCAACTAATTGATGAGTTTTATCCAAAGCCATACAAAAATGTAGACCCAGAAATATTAAAAAAAGCAGCCGAAAGAGGCAATGCGCTACATGATATGATTGAATATTTTGAACGGTTCGGAAGAAAAACATATCATGTTGAAATGCATAGTTATTTGGCTTTGAAAACACAGCATCAGTTCGATGTGTTAGACAATGAAAAAATTGTCTTAATACAGCATCATGGTGTTGTCATTGCTGCAGGACGCTTCGATATGGTTATTCAATCGCCATTTATGCAAGGGCTCGGCATTGCTGATGTCAAACGAATGGCACACCTTGATGAAAAGCGGCTGACACTTCAGCTAAATCTTTATAAATTAGGCTATGAACAAACCTACAAGCAACGCATTGATTACTTAAAATGTATTCATATTCGAAACAGATATCATAATTATATTGATATTCCTGTTGATACCACTTTGGTAAAATCGATTTTAGATCGGTATGTTGAGAAACACCCGATTGATTTTACTGCTTATTACTAACATAAAAAAAAGTGATTATTAGCGCTGCATCTAAACGGTAGATGCAAAATAATAGTCACTTTTTTAATACTTGTTTTTGAAAACATACTTATATCTAGCTATTCTTCATGATCATAGCCGTATGATTTTAACCCATCATATAATTCATTAAAACTTTTCATGGTTTTCACGCGTCCATAAGCTATTGTTTTGTTTTTTCCAAATGCTTGTAAATAACACTTTGTAAGTTCTGCAACCGTTTGTTCAAGTGTTGTCATAAACTGCGAGTATACAAAATCATAAGGCGCTGTATCTTTCGTATAGTGTGCATCAATTAACCCTTCTGTCACTTGATCTAAAGGATATAATTTTAAATGTAACAACTCATGAACAATGACCGCTTCTAAATTTAAATGATTGGGATTGTTTTCGTTTAATAATAAGACGGCTTTTTTATCATCGGTGTCTACTTTGAAATCCCCCGTCTTTTTAAAACGCTTATCTGTAACAAACTCGAGTTTAACATCCCAGTTATTTTTTAGCCTTAGTATGTTAATCCAATATGTAAATTGTTTTTTTATTGCTTTTTTATCCATATCGATCTCCTCTTAAAACAGTGTTTGTTGCTGAATGGTTTTTTGCTGTATTAAAGCGTTGATATCTTTTTGCTTATACAAGATACCAAAATGTTCACACAGTGATTCAAAAACTTTTGTTAATGTTTTTGCGTTTGGACTATCACATATATATTTGTCTTTAAATGTATGTATATATTTATTTTTAAGCGTTGGGAATGATTTATCAAGTTGTTCATAAAAATATTCTCTACTCCCTGCGCGTATCGTAGTACCCATACCAAACGAAACAATGAAGGAAACGCCAGATGCTGAGGCGTTTTCCACAATACGCTTGATGTTATCGATGGTATCATTAATAAAGGGCAAAATCGGTGTCATCCAAATACCTGTGGTAATTTTAGCATCTGAAAATTGTTTTAACGCATCAAACCGTTCAGAAGGTAATGCCACGTGTGGTTCTATAATTTTCGCAAGCGCGTCATCGGCTGTGGTAATGGTGAGTTGTACGATGGCTTTATGTGCTTCGTTAATCTTTTTATACATTTCTAAATCTCTCAATATCAAGGTGCTTTTCGTTAAAACTGAAATACCAAACCCATATTTATACACCAAGTTTAATGTTTCTTTCATTAACAATAACTGCTTTTCAATATGTACATAAGGATCACTCATTGCACCTGTTGTTAAGATACTTTTTTTGCGTTTTTTACTTAGTTCTGATGCAAGTATTGACAAAGCATCTTTTTTTACCGCAACATTTTCAAAATCACCGACTTGATAACAGTCACTACGCGCATCACAATAAATGCACCCGTGCGTGCAGCCTCTGTACAAGTTGAAGTTATGATTACTTTGGATAATGGTCTTCGCTTCGATATATCGCATTTTATCACCTTACACAATAGCTTATACATACCATTATAGGGTGAATAGACTAAACTGTCTATTAATAATATGCTATTAAGTAAATTATACATAACACCATGACTATATCAAAAAAATAGACCAATTTCGGTCTATTTTTGTGGTTAATTTGGTTCAAAAGTAAAGTCTCTATTGTTAACTCTAACATTATATTGATAATAATACTGTTCATTCGGCTCATCATAAACAACTTCTATATCTAAGGTACCTTCTTCACTAACGTACGCTCCCTCAATTTCATAGGTCCCACTAAACAACCTTGAGCCAGTTTGGTTATACGTTAAATCAATCGAGATAGCGTCTTCAGTATATAACTCAATAAAAATCTGATGATGATCAATTTGAATGTCTAAAGAGAATACTAATGCATCGTCAATATAGTAGGTATAAAAGAGTTCATACTCATCATCATGTAACTCATAAAACTCAAAATAATGTGTTTCATCTTGGTCATCGTAAAATGTAACTTCAAGTTCATAATTATCTTCATCGATTTCTAAGCTACCTTCACCGGTAAAGCTATAATCATTGATATGTAAAACACCTTCGAATATATATTCATCTTCATCACTGATAATATTATATTGAATGACACCGTGAACACGTTCACCATCAATCATGATGGGTAACACTCTTTCATAGCTATAAGTCCCATTAGAAAGTGTTTCTTGTTTAAATAAACGGTCTGTATTTGCTTTTAAAAGGTCGTTAATTTCCAAAATATAAAGATGAGAAAACGTATAGTAATTTTCAAAAAATATTTTAGCTTCTACCATCGTAGTACGATTTTTATCATACGTATATGTGTCATCATCTATGGTTATCGTATATCGATAATCATAAGCGTTTGTAGCTGCATTAAAGACCAATTCAACAACAATAAAGCCTTCTTCATCTTCATCATCACGTTCAATCTCATAGTTGATATATAATATATCCCCATGATCTCTTTGGATACGTTCAATCTCAAACTCCACTGCTTCTGTTTCTGATTCATACTCAATCTCAATAATAATATATCCTTCTTTTTGAATCATTTCTAAAGCACTTTCAAAAATGGTCTCCCCTGAACGCACCAGCTCGTATTCAAAGATTTGTTTATCCGACCTGATTTCTTGATAAACATGTACAGAAGACTCTGGATTTCCTAACTGATAAGCGTTTAATTCAAGTTCTATGTCATCACCATCGATTTCGATTAAAGCTTCCATAACATACGTTTTATCCGCAACAATCATAATACCATCTAAGACAATGTCATCACCTGCTAGTGTTTCATTAAAATGTATGACTTGTTCAACACGGATATTTCTTAAATCAAAGCTACTAAAGGTTAGTTTCTTTTCATAGCCTACCAGTTCAGAAGCCTCGACATGAAATTCAAGTTGCTCTTTATTATTGAGCAGCGGTTCTGTAGCATTTAAAAAATTATTCAATGTTGAAATATGGTTATCAATTAAGCGATTGTTTTCTGCATTTACAGCTGTAAAGCTTAAGAAAACAGGTTCATATTCTTGAAATAACTGGTTATTGTTTTCTAGTGTTTGTTGTAGTAAAGATACAGCAGACACTGCAGATACGGCATATATTTCTTCCCGTTGATTAAAAGCTATTGCAGTACGATCCGATGGAATATTTGGTCCTTCTCCAACACCTGTGAACAACATTATAAGTACTAATATAGCACTTAAAGCCCCAGCTAGTACAAACTTATTTTGTAAGTATCGTTCTTTAAATGAACGTCTAGTTGGTTTTTTAATCTCAATGCTATCGAGATCAATTTTCGATAATACATCAGGCATGTTTGAAGAAAAATCGTGTTTAATGATTTTTTTAATATCTTTATCGTTCATCACGGTCTTCCTCCTTCAAACTACGCATTTTTTTAATAGCCTCACTATATGTCCATGTGACTGTTCCAATTGGTTTATTTAATAATTTAGCGATATCTTTATGTTTCATATCTCCAAACACTTTCAATAAAACAATCTGTTGTTCTTCTTTATTTAGTACCGACAAATAGTATTCAGCTTCTAGTTGACTCTCAACGCCGGATTCTTTAGATATGAATAAATCATCTGCTTCTTGGATATCGATTGAGAATGATTTCTCGTTTTTACGATACATGTCGAGCGCAGTATTTTTAGCGATCGTTAATAACCAATTAATAAACTTATACTTCTTGTTGTAACTATAAATATTTTCAATCATTTTAATATATGTGTCTTGCATCACGTCTTCAGCTAAAGAGCGGTCTCGCACGATTGGTAAAACCATCGCAAATACTGCGTGTTTTGTCTCGTGATAGACCGCTTCAAAAGCCTGGTTATCTTTTTGTTTTAGCCCTTTGACGTAATTTTCTAATTTCATTTCAACACCTCTAGTTAGGTACATTATATCATTTAATTGGTGTTGTTGATACTTTGAATTAGTTATCTTTAAAGATGCGTTTAAGGTTATACTGTGTCGTTATTTTCTTCTTCGTCTTCTTCATCGTCATTGTCTAGATCTTCTTCGTCTTCTTCTTCGTCTTCTTCTTCGTCATCTTCATTGGTATCATAATCATCGTCTATAATAACTGTTTCACCATTGGTTTTAACTTCGTAACGAACAACTGTTTCTCCAGTTTCTGGATTATGGAAGATACTTACTTCTGCTTCGCCCTCTTCAATGGTATTTCCGTCTTCTACGATTTTGTATTCGATCTCGATATAACGTTTGTTGCCATCGATTTCTACTTCAAACTCATATTCGCTTTCACGTGTTCCTCTAATAAATTTAATGCTTAGTTCTGTTTCTTCAGCATCTTGTTCGAACTCGATTTCGATACGTTTTACAAGTTGATTATTAACAAACATCTCGTAAACGAACTCAGTTTCGTGTTCTCCCTCATCATTTTCGATTTCATAGTTAAGCGTTACATAGTTTTCGTCGTCAAGTTTTGCTACTAGTTCAAGCGATTCTTCGCCTTCGTCTACTTCGCGTTCACCGGTTAATGTATACGTAACGTCTTCAATAATCATGATTCCTTCTAATACGCTGTCATACGCTTCAGGATCGAAATCTTCATCATCAAAATCTTCAAAGGTTTCATTATAGTACATGGTATAACTAATAACTTCACCTTCCATATTGATTGTGCTCATAACCATTTGATGTTCGTAGCCTTCCATTTCTGATGCTTGAACTTCAACATCAAAGCCACTACCATTACTCATAAATGTAGATACAAGATCTAAGTATGGTGTTAACTCATCAATTTCTGATAAGATTGAAAATGTATCATCTTGTGTGGTTGCTGAAAGATTAATAGGTCGCGATTGTTGATACATCGTAACATCATCAACGTTATTATGTAATGTCATAACGGTTGATAGTGCTGAAAACCCAATAACGCTTTCTTTATCGTCAAAAATGTTTCCTTGTTGTGACAATGCATCCTCTATGGTGCTACATCCAATTAGTGTTATAGCTACTGCAATTAGTGCAAAAACTGATAATATTTTTTTCATTTTTGTTTCCTCCTTTTATTTTTTTTCATAGTGTATACGACTCAATTGGTGTTCTTATTGGAAATATTTTTATTTTTTTATTTTACTTACTGAGTTTATGAATTTTTCATAAAAAAAAGCGTATATACGCTTTAGTTTTCTATTGCATGGCAGAAGCACTTTTCTTTAACTGTGTTATTACATAAAGTATAAACAAGACAATACCAAACACGAGTATATATAGATAATATGTATTCACAAAAACATCCAATACCAGCCCACTTAAAACCGTTCCAATAATCGCACCAAATCCATATGCTGTAAACATCAATCCATAGCGCTTCGCATAGAGGTGCGTACCAAAATATAGTTTAATACTTGCTGGTAGCATTGCCAACCACGCACCAAGGTTAAACCAGAAAAGCCCCATACTAATTGCAAACAAAAACAACATGTTTCCCTGATTTAAGAACGCTACAATAACCGCCAATAAAATTAAAACACTGCTGAGCGTACTACTATAGATGAATCCTTTTTTATCGATAATCCACCCGAACAACGGTCTAGAAATGCCATTTAGCACAGCAAACAACGATAAGCTCACAGCAACGTGGTTCACATTAAAACCATAGTTCACCACACCTATGCGGTATGATAGCCCAATCATCATTAATCCGATTGTCGTTGCGACTAAAAACAGTATATAAAGCAAAGCAAATGTTTTACTCGAGTATGGTTTCTCAATAGCTTGTTTTGTTTGATCAGTACTATGTTTGCTGTGAAAAACAAGTACAAGTGGCATTAATATAATTAAAGATAGTCCACTCATCCATAAAAACGTTTGAGATAGACCGTAATTTTGTACCCAATAGTGCACCAGTGGTGCAGTCACCAACGGTGACGCCCCAAACCCTGAAAGCATAATGCCTGTATACAATCCGCTTTTTTCATATCTTTGATTAACAATATAAACAGGCACACCATAGGCCATACCAACACCTATACCAATGAATGCCCCATAGCCAATGGTTAATTGTAATAGACTATTCGATTGTGCCGCTAAAAACCACCCCAACACAATCAATAAAACGCCAATTAAAACGATTGATTGAGTGTTTTTAGACGTCATTTGTCTTCCTGTAACCATCATAGAAAGCGCATAAAAAAATAAGGATGTCATATAAGGTAACCCGCTTTGTAGTGTGTTCGTACCGTAAACAAGCTCAACCTCAACTCGGAATACACTCCATGAATAAACGGTTCCCATAAGCATCATTAACATAAACCCTGAAAGTAAAAATCCTATTGTTTTCATTTCATCACCTGAATAGTTTGATTATCAAAGCACATGAAAATAGTGTATCTTATCTTACATAAAATTACAATGCTAAATTATATAAAGTGTTCACATAATTTTATCAATGGATGGTGTACTAAAAAATATATCTTATCTAAATTTGTTCAAAAAAAAACTGCATCTTCAAACCTAGGAAGAAGATACAGTTTTTTGCTGTCTATTAAACTCTAGCGGTATGAATACACACCACGATTTAGAGCATCACGAACTGCAGATACAATCTTATTTGAACGGATTGTAGCACCTGTAAGTGCATCGCTGACATCATCAATATCAAGATCGCCAGGCGTGTATAAATCAACTAATGCTTCACGAATATCTTTTCCAACTAAGTAATCAATAGCTTCTTGATGTTGGGCAGTGACAGCAATAATTGTTTCATTTTCCGATGCACGGTAATCCAAACCGTTATAAGCTAACCATCTAAAGCTAATTCCAGTTACGATATTATCTTCAATATCAAATTGAACAACAACTTGAACCTCATCGCGATCAACATAAATACCACGATAACGACCATCTTCATAACTTACTTCTTCTGGTGTTGCTTCACCATTACATGCAGTTAGTGCAAATACAGCTGTAAATGCAAATAATAAAACCAATAATTTCTTCATTTTTCAACTTCCTTTCATTTGTTTGTCTATTAAATTGTAACACAAATTTTTTCAAAATAAATAGGGGCATATGCCCCTGTTTAACTAATGTTATTTATTTCTCATATAATAGGCAACTGCTTCAGAACGGCTAGAAACATTGATTTTTTTATAAAGTCTTGATGTGTAATTGCGTACAGTTTTTTCAGCAATTTTCATTATATCCGCAATCTCTTTACTCGTCTTGCCTAAACACAATAAACGTATTAAATGGAATTCTTGGTTTGACAACTTCTTTAGTGGATCATGGGCTTTTGTTTCTGCCAATACCTCTACTTTATCATCATATACTTCATGTCCTTTTAAAACACGCTGGATAGAGGTAATCAAATATCTTGATGCGATCGTTTTAAGTATATATCCTTCAATACCAATTCTTTTTGCTTCCTCTGCTGAATAGGGCTCTATGTAACCAGATAGTATAATAATTTTAATTTTTGGATATAGTTTCTTTAGTTGTATTGCAGTTGATATACCATCACCATCTTGTAGTTTTAGATCTAATAAAATTAGGTTTGGTTGCTCTTTTTTTAAAAGCTCGAAAACATCTGATACGCCACCAATCGATGCAATTACATTAAACTCTAGTTCTTTATTTATGAGTCTTGCTATACCATCTCTTACGACTTCGTGGTCGTCTATGAGCATAATTTTATACATGATTCACCTCGATTGGTATTAAAACAGTCACCTGTGTTTTAGAAGCTTTATACCATTTATTTTTAGAAGAAATAATCTTAAGTGACCCATTCAGTTCTTCTACTCGCTGCTTAATGCTTTTTAAACCAACATGTTTCTCAGAATACTCTTTTTTTGTATCAAAACCAACGCCATTATCCTCTACACTAATTTTGATAAATTGAATTTCTTGGTAAACTAAAATTTTTGCACGTTCTGCTTGAGCATGCTTCACAATATTAAGTAATAGCTCTTTAAGAATATAATAAATGTGCGTTAAAATTTCCCTATTTATCACATGTATATCCTGTTCATCTAGTCGATTACGATAATCAACACTTATATATTTTGAATGTAATGTGTCTTCAATCAGCTTATTTATTTCTTTATTAAAATCTTTTACAGCAATGGTTTCTTGTTGATTGCTTTTAATGTACCTGCGAATTTTTTCTATATTAAAGTTCATACTATCGATTATATAATCAAAGGCTTCAATGGTAACATGATCTTCACATTCTTCTTTTAAACCTTCGATTTTTATACCACTAATAAACAAAGATTGAATTAAATCATCATGTAATAGTTGATTTAAATGTTGTTTTTGTCGTAAAAGTTCTTCTTCTGTTTTAAGACTTACCCATCTGCTTTTTCGCTCCCATGTGAAGCTATTAATAACTAATCTAATCCCTAAGTAAAGTCCTAAACCAGTAATGATTTTAAATACTTGAATAGGAATATTTATCGTCTCAATAAACCATTGACTATTGATTGTATTAGCAGGGAAAAAGTCTGCGCGTCTTACAAACACGCCATCTAAAATACCATAAATTAGAATAATGAACCCTAAATAAAAGTAGTATTTCATCCATAATCGATCTATGTTTTTTACCTTCAAACCTTGATATATCAATACGCTCATCGATAAAACTGCGCCTGGAAACGCCATAAAATATCTAAGTGTAACAATTAAAAACACAGGATTATCATATAAATATTCAATTCCATTGATAAACACAATAATATAAAAAACCGTTACAAACATGATGAAGTATACCACTAAAAACACACTACCAAATTTGCGCCAAAACGGCTTCAATAAAAGTGAAAAACCAAACTGTATTAAGGCTAAAAATGATAAAGCTTTAAGGATTCTACTTATAAAGAAAATTTCAATTCTATAGACATCAAATATATTTGCATAACGCAACATAGTTAACCACTCTGAGAGTCCATGGGCAATCCCAAAAACGCCTAAATATATAATCGCGTTTACCAAAGGAAAAACACTATATGAACGTTTATGCTCTCTAATTGCATAGATTCCCATGATAATAAAAGTAAATCCATAAAGTAAATATAAAACTACATAAAAATCATCTGTCATATGTTTCCTCCTTTATTAAAAGTGTTGTAAAGTAACCACTTTTTATAGCTGCTTATTTGTCATGTTATATTTTAACACATTAATCCACGAGCTGCCGAAAAACATGTTGTTCGTTATTAATTCGTTATACCTATTTGAGTAAGTACATAATCCAAAAAGCGTAATACTAAGAACAACGTATAATTTAAAACAAATCCCTTGTGTTAATTTTTTTATGGTGTTATACTAAAAAAAATAATTCATTGAGGTATTTATATGAAAACTATTATTTCGGTACAAGTGCATCATCACATAACCAAGGTTTGATCTAAGAACATACCGTTCACAGATACAAGCCTATTTCGTTATGAAAATATGGACTTGTATCCACCACTATACATTTATTAGCTGGATAGATAAGTCTATTCAGCTTTTTTTATTATATTGGAGGCACTCATATGAAAACATATCAAGCACCTATGCATCATTATCATAAAAAACGGTTTGCTATTTAACAAAACAGTTAGATACAAGCCTTTATTGACGTGCATAAGTGCTTGTATCAACCGATGGATATTTAATCGAGTGGTATAAGCCACTCGATTTTTTTATTATATAGGAGGTCTATTATGACAAATTTATCATTACAAGAAACATTAAATTATTACCAAAGCACCTACCAAATTGTTAAGAAGCTAGAAAACGCTGTAATCCAAAAAGGATTTCAGTTAATCGCACCAAGTTTTTTAGAAAACTACAATCGCTTTAGTGGTACCAATCGCAAAATCAATCAAACGCAGATGGTTAAACTGATCGATAGTGAAGGAAATATTAAAGTATTAAGGCCTGATGTTACTACGGCAATTATTAATCGTTTAATGCCAAAATGGGACAACGGGAGATCTTCAAAAGTATTTTATAACGAAACGGTTTTTTTAAATACTAAGCAAGGCATTGAGGAACAAAAACAATTTGGCGTCGAATATTTAGGCGATGCTGATGACGCTGTAGATATTGAAGTTATAAATTTGGTTATTGAGCTCTTCAATACCTATACCTTAGACTACCAAATAGAAGTGAGCGATGCATCGCTCTTAAAAGCTTTATTTGATTCTACTTGTCTCGATGATGCGCAACTCGAAACGCTAAAAAGCATTATTTACCATAAAAACACTTTTGCTTTGAAACAATTTATCGAACAATACTTACAAGCTTATCCTTATAAACCGTTTATATCGGCGCTTTTTGAGTTTCAAGGGAGCTATGAGAAGATTCGTGCACAGTTAAATAACCTATCTTTACCTAAAGGTGTTAAGGAATGTTTTGATCATCTTAAAATATATAGCGATAAAGTACAAAGCAATAAAATCACTTTTGATTTGAGTATGTTAAGTGAACTCGATTATTATCATGGTGTCATTTTTAAAGGATACCTTCAAAATATTCCTTACACTGTTTTAAATGGTGGAAGATATAATACGGCATCGATGGGCTATAAAAAAAATATTTCAGCTATGGGATTTTCATTACTGTTAGACGTGTTTACAAAGGAGGTCTTAAAATAATATGAATACACCCTTAACAATTGCTTTACCGACAGGACGTTTAGGCGAACAAGCCATTGAACGTCTCCAAATGATTGGATTAGCTAAAAACGTTTCAACTAAAACGCGTAAACTCACTTTTACTGATGATGCAAACATTAAATATATTATGGTAAAACCAATTGATGTCATCACTTATGTAGAAAAAAAGGTAGCCGATGTAGGTATTATTGGTAGTGATGTTATTTTAGAACAACAATCTCATGTTTATGAGATTGCCGATTTAGGTTTCGGACAATGTAAGTTTTCATTAGCTGGATTAAACCAAGATATCTTAAAGCAAAATGATGCCGTACTCACGGTTGCGACAAAGTACCCAATGGTCACAAAAGCTTATTTTAAAAAGCGGGGTTTAAAGCTAGAAATCATAAAAATTAATGGTTCTGTAGAACTTGCGCCCTTGCTTGGATTATCGGATGTGATTGTCGATATTGTTGAAACGGGTAAAACGCTTAAAGCAAACGGCTTAATCATCATTGAAGATATTTTAGATGTAAGTGCTAAAGCGATTGTAAACCGTGTGAGCTATCGCTTTAAATATGATGTGATTACTGATATTACCAAGCGTTTAGAAAACAGTATGGTGGTGAAATCAAATGATTAATGTTATAGATCTTCGAAAAGATAGTGTTCCTGTTGAACAGTTGTTAAACCGAACACAGTTTGATTACACCGATGTTAATACTGCTGTTGAAGAAATCATCAATACCGTTAAAAAAGAAAAAGATATTGCACTAAAAAGATACTCAATGCAGTTTGACGGTGTTGATTTAAAGAATTTTCGCATCAATGAAGAAGCGCTTGAAAAAGCTTTTAAAATTATTGATACATCTGTTTTGAAAGATTTAAAGCTCGCTTTAAAAAATATTAAAGACTATCATTTAAAACAAGGGTTTCAGCCGTTCGAATATACGCGTGATGACGGGGTAATATTAGGACAAAAGGTTACACCTATTGATACGATCGGATTATATATCCCTGGCGGGACTGCAAGCTACCCTTCAACCGTGTTGATGAATGCCGTTCCTGCAAAAATAGCGGGTGTTAAAAAACTCGTTATGATTACCCCGCCTGAAAAATCAGGGGGTATAAAGCCTTCGATTTTAGTGGCTGCTAAGCTCGCTGGTGTCGATGAAATCTATGCCTTAGGGGGTGCGCATGGTATTGCAGCATTAGCTTATGGTACGGAGTCGGTTCCTAAAGTTGACAAAATCGTTGGACCAGGCAATATTTATGTTTCAATGGCAAAAAAACACGTTTCAGGAGATGTGGGTATTGACATGATTGCTGGTCCGAGTGAAATTTTAATTCTCGCTGATGAGACTTCAAACCCAGATTATATTGCTGCTGATTTAATGGGGCAGGCTGAACATGATGTTTTAGCGAGTGCTACGCTCTTGAGCACTTCTGAAACTGTCGCTATAAAAGTACAAGCATCTCTTGTAAAACAACTACCGAAGCTGTCTCGAAAAACCATTATTGAAACGGCCTTAAAAACACTCGGGAAAATAGTTATTACGCGTAACCTTGAAGAAAGCATTGCGCTTGCTAATAAGATTGCTCCAGAACACTTAGAGATTTTAGTTTCTGATCCGTTTAGCACTTTAAAAGCTATTCAACACGCGGGGTCGATATTTATTGGTCCATACACGCCAGAGCCTATGGGCGATTATCTTGCTGGTCCAAACCATACTTTACCAACGAGCGGGACGGCTAGGTTTTCTTCACCGTTGTCGACTGAAGATTTTCAAAAAAAATCCGCGTATTTATTCTATCCTAAAGATGCCTTTAAGCGTGTCGCTTCTTCTGTAATCAATCTTGCCCATGAAGAATCATTAACTGCCCATGCTAATGCTGTAGATATTCGCTTAAGTAAGGATGATGATGATGTTACCTAAAGCTTCTATACAAACATTAAAGCCTTATAGAACAAAATCGTTACCTTATAAAATAAAACTCGATGCTAATGAAGCAACACGCATCGTGTTAAGTGATTTTGTAAGTGCAATCCCACAAGACTTGTTTCGATATCCTGATAATTATGCGGTTAAACTAAGAGAAATCGCTGCTAAGTATTATGGTGTTGAAACCGAACACATCATCGCTGGAAATGGCTCTAGTGAAATGATTGAACTTATTATGAAAACGTATATTGATACAAATGATACTATTTTAGGATTCAACCCTAGTTTTTCAATGTATGAAGTCTTTAGTCGCATCTACGCCGCGAACTATATCCGTATTAATACGGATGAAGATTTCACTTTAGATGCACAATCTATAATCAATGCTGCTAAAACACATAATCCTAAAGTAATCTTTTTATGCACCCCAAATAATCCTACAGGCAAAATTATTTCCGTTGCAGATATAAAACGGATTTTAAGTCAAACGCATGCTTTAGTGGTTGTTGATGAGGCATATATCGAGTTTTATGATCAAACCGAAACGATGCTTAAATATTTAAACACCTATGATAATCTAATCGTTTTAAGAACGGTGTCAAAAGCACTCGGATTGGCTGGGTTAAGACTAGGATTTTTATGTTCAAACAAAGCAATTGTAGACACCCTAAACATGGTTAAAGCACCCTATAATTTAAATAGTCTTACCCAAGCATTTGGCATACATGCTTTCAA
>SKIY01000037.1 GCA_007116205.1 Candidatus Izemoplasma sp.
AGAGGTGTTTTATGTATAAAGAGATATTAAAGAAAATTGGTGAGTATAAAAAAGTTGTTATTCACAGACATGTCAATCCTGATTTAGATGCGCTCGGTGCGCAACTTGGGCTAAAAGGAATCATTGAAAATAATTTTAAAGACATTACAGTTAAAGTTGTTGGCGATGAGAATGCGTTGAATTTTGTTGGGCATATGGATACAGTTGAAGATGAATTTTATGAAGACGCATTGGTTATTGTTGTGGATGTGGCGGTTAAAGCACTTGTAAGTGATGATCGTTATAAACTTGGTAAAGAAGTGATGGTGATTGATCATCATCAAAATGATAGCGATATAGCTGATTATTTTTACTGTGATCCGAGTCATATTGCGGTGTGTCAATTGTTGGGGGATATGTGTATGCAGGAATCGTTGAGTATTGATTCTGCAACGGCTACGGCTTTACTTGGTGGACTTGTTACGGATTCTGGTCGATTCTTATATCCAGCAACGCGTGCTTTAACGTTTGATGTTGCTTCAT
Organism: Candidatus Izemoplasma sp.; assembly: GCA_007116205.1. GTDB lineage: Bacteria > Bacillota_I > Bacilli_A > Izemoplasmatales > Izemoplasmataceae > SLQR01. The sequence continues at coordinate 523 of SKIY01000037.1, forward strand.
ATTTGTTATCGCATGGTGGGGATCTTCAGTTTTTGTATGATGCATTATATACAGAAGATTTGAACTTTAAGAAGTTAAAAGGATACTTCATTAATAATTTCCGTACGACTAAACAAAATGTAGCTTATATGAAAAATGCGAAGACATTAAAAGATACGTTTAATGTTACTACATTTACGATTAGTCGCGGCATGGTTAATCAAATGAGTGGTATTGTTGGCATTCCGATGTGGGCGAATTTTACTGAAGAAGATAATGGGCGTATATTGTGTGAGTTAAGAAGTAAAAAAATTCCGATTGTTGAAGTTGCGAAAAAGTATGGTGGTGGCGGACACGCTTTGGCTTGTGGATGTACTGTACATAGTTGGCAAGAGACGGATGCAATCTTGAAAGATTTAGATGATTTATTAAAAGAAGGAGATTTATAATGGATGTAAAGAAATTAACTGAGATTCATGAAAAAATTAAAGCCTATAAAAAGATTATTATTACACCGCATGGTCGCCCTGATGGGGACTGCATAGGAACGGCGTTGGGGTTAAAAGATATGATTGCTTCAACCTATCCGGATAAAGAAGTTTATGTCAGTGGTGAAGAAACAGAGTATGTAAAGTTTTTAGGACGACTCGATACGATTGCAGATGATGTTTTCGAGGGTGCGCTCGTGATTGCAGTGGATACAGCAAGTGAAAATCGTATTGCTGATCAACGTTTTAACAAAGGTGATTTTTTAATTAAGATTGATCACCATATCAATGTTAATTCATATGGCGATTTGGAATATGTTGATACGTCGCGACCAGCTGCGGCTTTAATTATTTTAGATTTATATAAACTATTTAAAGATGAGTATGTTTTAACCAAAAAAGGGGCTATGGCTTTGTATACAGGAACGTTAACTGATACTGGAAGATTTAAGTACCCAGGCGTAGACGGAGACACATTTAGAAACGTTGCGATGCTTTATGATTTAGGGTTAGATACTGAAACTGTCTACAGACACTTAGAAACGCGTTCTGAAGCATTGATACGGTTTAAAGGATATGTATTGCTTAATTATAAGAAAACGCCAAATGGTGTCGTTTATATAGAGATTACGCAGGAGCTTATGGAGTCATATGGTGTCACAGATGAGGAGGCTTCAAGTTTAGTGAATGAACTTGGGGTGTTTGAAGATGGTCTTATTTGGGTTTTATTAGCAGAATATGAAGAAAAAATAGTACGTGCAAGAATCCGTAGTAAAGGACCGGTGATTAATGAAGTCGCAGGGTTGTTTGATGGGGGCGGACACGCTAGAGCTAGTGGTGCGAATTTAGGAACTTGGGATCGTGCTGAAAAGCTACTTGAAGCGTTAGATGAACATTTAAAGACATATAAAGAAAGTATTGAATAAAGTGGTTTGTCGTTCAGCGACAACCCTTTTTTTATGGAATTGTTAAGATTTTGTAAAGCGCTGTTAAAATAGTTATAAATTAGATTACAATAGTTTTGGATAGAATCAATGTGTTAGGAGAATGTGTATGCTTGTTTTAGCTGCGACGCAAGTGGATTGGATGCGTACTATTTTTTTGGTTATTGGTGGACTAGGGATTTTTTTGTATGGAATTAATCTTATGGGAGATTCCTTAAAACTTTTAGCTGGAAGCAAATTAAAAGTGATGATTGAAAAGTCTACGAATACGCCGCTAAAGGGGATATTTGTAGGTATCATTATTACTGGGTTGTTGCAGTCAAGCTCTGGAACGACGGCATTAACAGTTGGACTTGTTAGAGCGGGGTTAATGACACTGCCTCAAGCGGTGGGTATTATTTTGGGTGCGAATATAGGGACAACGGTTACTAGTTTTTTAATTTTTTTTGAGATTAAGAATTACGCGCTTCCAATTATGGGGGTTGGAAGTATGCTCATATTTTTTATGCAACCGAAGAAGTTTAAACGGTTTGGAGGCGCGATGTTAGGGTTTGGGATGATTTTTTATGGTCTTGATCTTATGGGTGGTGCGCTTAAAGTTTTTGTGGAGTTTGAAGCATTTACGAATGCTTTAAAAAGTACAGAAAGTTCACCTATACTTGGTGTTGTTATTGGCGCGGCGTTAACCGCTGCAGTACAGTCAAGTACGGCAACTATTGGGATTTTACAGGAACTGTATACAACCGGGGCAATGCCTATTGTTGGTGCGGTTGCCATTGTTTTAGGAAGTAACATCGGAACGACGATTACAGCTATTCTTGCAGCAATTGGGGGCAGTATTGCAGCTAAACGTACTGCGGCAGCACATGTGGTATTTAATGTTACAGGGAGTATTTTGTTTTTAATATTAATTAGACCATATAGTGCATGGATTTTGTATTTGCAAAACGCTTTGCTCGGGGGACAAGCTGCGGCAATGACCATCAGTTTTGCGCATATATTCTTTAATGTGTTTAATACTTTTATTATGTATTTCTTTATTAAGTATTTGGTGTCTATTAGTATGAAAATCATCCCTGGGGATGATATTATGGACTCAATTAATGTTGTGCCGCTTCAAGATAAGTTGATTGAAGAGTCACCAGCACTTGCATTAGAAAATGCTAAAGTTGTTATAAATGGTATGGGAAATGTTGTTCATAAAATGTATGATAATAGTGTAGCGTATTCTTTTATAGATGATAAAAAGCTTGCTGAAGAAGGAAGACAGTTTGAAGAGATTGTCGATACGATTGATCAAAAAGTGCATGATTATTTGGTGAAGCTATCACTTGTTGATTTAGATAAAAATTTGGCCCATTTACAGGCAATATATATTGACGCGATTCGTGATTATGAACGCATCGCGGATCATTGTCAAAATTTGTTTGAGTTCTTTGAGTATCGCTATGAGCATAAGCAAATGCTTACGAAAGAAGCTAAGCAAGATTTAGAACATTTATACCAAGTTGTTGAACAAACGATTGCGTTAACACTTGAAGCGTTTAGTGAACAGGATAAACTTAAGGCTGAGCGTATTTTAGAGCTTGAAGATACGATTGATAGTTTGGTACGTAAGTACCGTAAGCGTCATGTTAGAAGAATGAATGTTTGTGAAGATGAATCGTGTGATGATGAATTTTTTGTCGATATTTTATCAAATGTAGAGCGTATCGGAGATCATTGTACTAATATAGCCGTCAATGTTTTACATGAAAACTATTACCAAGATATGGATACTGAAGAAGCCGTAAGTGCTTTGTGAAAGGATAGGTAACTGTATGGCAAAAATCTTAATTATCGAAGATGAGATTAGCATTAGTAAAATGATTGCTTATGATTTAAGGCAGTTTGCACATGAAGTTACGATTGAGACGGATGGTTTAATGGGGTATAAACGGGCCCAGAATGAGCCGTTTGATGTTATTTTGTTGGACTTGATGCTGCCATCTATGAACGGTATCGATATTTGTAAAAAATTGCGTGCTAAGGATAGTTCTGCATACATTATTATGTTGACGGCGATGGATGATGAACTTCATAAGCTAGAAGGATTTGATGTAGGAGCAGATGATTATGTAACTAAGCCTTTTTCTCCTAGAGAGCTCGCCGCAAGAATCCGGGCGGGACTACGTCGAAAAACGGTTAAGGAAGAACCTAATTCTATGGTGTATGAAGACATTACGTTAGATTTAAGTAGCCACGAAGTTTATCGCGGGGATCAGCTTGTACCATTAACATTGAAAGAGTTTGAGCTATTAGAGTTTTTGGTCAAACATAAAGGTCAAGCGTTATCGCGGGAACAACTTTTAACAAAATTATGGGGCTATAGTTATGATGGTGATACTCGGGTTGTTGATGTACATATATTTAAGTTGCGCGATAAATTAGACCCGAAACAAGAGTTTATAAAAACGGTTAGAGGGATTGGATATAAACTACTTTAGAACTGCTTAAACGCAGTTCTTTTTTTTGTTTACATACTTTTACCGTTTTTTAACACAATAGGAATAGGTATTTTATATTGACTGATTATAATGGTGTTGAAAAAGGAGGAATTCAAATGAAAAAAATAATGGTTTTATTGGTTTTAATGACCTTAGGAATGACCGCAGCTGCTTGCGGGAATGATGGTTTTGATGCTTCACAACGTGTATCGGTATATACACGAGATACCACATCAGGAACACGTGATGGATTTATGAAAGGCATTGGGTTTGACGAGGCCTCAGCAAATGATTCCGTATTAGTAGAGGGATTCGCAACCAGTGATAACAATGGTATTATGCAATCGATGACTGTGGATGAGTACGGTATTGGCTACATCTCTTTAGCAAGTTTAAATGATACGGTTAAAGGATTGGGATTTAATGGTGTAGAACCTACTGTACAAAATGTCGTTGATGATCTTTACGATTTAAAACGTCCATTTATGTATATGCTTCGTGCGGATGATGATTGGGAAAGTCCTGAGATTAAAGAAATAGCACATGCGTTTGTTGCTTTCTTACATTCTATCGATGGTGGCGATATTATTAATGATCAAGGTGCCGTATCATTACCGTCTAATTACACTTGGGAAAGCGTCCGCGATACGTATCCGATCTGTCAAGCAGATAATACAGGGTTAACACTTCGATTTGGTGGTTCTGATTCTATCCAGCGTATCGCGGAGGCATTAAGTGCAGAGTTCTCACCAAGATGTGGCAACGTTGTTACAGAAAACGACCATACTGGTAGTGGCGATGGATATCGTCGAACGCAAGGCGATCAAAAAGATCAAGTTGTGGGGAAACATATTGGCTATTCTTCACGTCCGTTTAGAGGCGAAGAACTAGACGTTGAAGCAGACACTATGGGACAACTTGCTTGGGATGCAATTGTTGTAATCGTGCACTTAAACAATCCTGTGGATTCACTTACTGCAGAACAAGTTAGAAAGTTATATGCTGGTGAGTATGAAACATGGGAAGATGTACTTGAATAATTTTACCGCAGTATAAATATAAAAGCCCGTTTAAGGGCTTTTTGACTAGGAGGATTGCTTAAGATGTTAGACACATGGAAGAAAACGAAGACAATAAAAGAAAAGCCACGAATGCTTCGAATTGAAGATAAGGTCCTTTATCATGTTCTTTTATCGATTGCATTTATTAGTGCTTCGTTTGTTATTTGGATTGCTATATTTATATCTATTCGAGGAATGATGCCTTTTTTAACGGATAATGGAGGTTTAGGTCGTGTTGCACTATGGCAGTTTTTAACGGATACAGTATGGTTGCGTGGTCAAACATTTGTGTCGACAGCGTATGGTGCAGGATTTTTGGTACTAAACACATTATATGTTGTTTTTTTATCGTTATTAATTTCGTTTCCAGTGGGAGTCTTTACAGCATTATTCATCGCTAAGATAGCACCAAGAAAATTGGCTTACATTATGCGAACTGCAGTAGAAATGATGGCATCAATACCTTCTATTGTTTACGGACTTGTTGGTGCTGGTGTTATTGTGCCTATGATTTATAGTTCTGCTAGAGTTTTTGGGACACATAGTAGTGGGGGAAATAGTACATTGGCGGTGGTTATTGTGCTTGCTTTTATGAGTATTCCGACGATGACAGCGGTTAGTGAAGTTTCCATCCGTAGCGTGGATAAAAATCTAGAACAGGCTTCCCTCGCTTTAGGTGCAAGCAATATTCAAACGCAATTTAAAGTTGTATTAATTGCTGCAAAATCAGGTATTTTTGCTGGAGCGATTTTAGCTGTAGGACGTGCTTTGGGTGAGGCGACTGCTGTTTCCTTAGTTGCAGGAAACAGTCGTAGTGGACCGAACTTTGGGTTGTTTGATATAACGAGCACCATTACTTCAACGATGTTACAAGGGCTAAAAGAAACCTCAGGGATTGATTATGATATACGGTTTTCTCTAGGGGTACTGTTGATGATAGTTATCGTTGTTACAAACATTGTTTTAAACGTAGTAAAAAGAAAGGTTGGGAAACTCAATGGCGAATAAACGAAAAGTAAAAGATTTTTTGATGCGTTTAGTTACTTATTTAGGTGCTGCTTTTTCCCTCTTTTTCTTAACAGTAACATTGATCTATATTGTCTCAAATGGTGCGGGTCTTATTAACTTAGGGTTGTTTACGGGTGATTACCATGCACGATATTATGGTGGAAGAACGGAGTCAGAATCAAGCTGTATAGAGTGTAGTGAGCCAGAAACATATAAAGGGTTTTACTCTCCTAAATATGGTATTGCTTTGTACGATGATTATGATCGAGCTGGCAATGTTGTAATCAGAGTTTCTTATGTTGATGCGCATAGCCCGTTTTCATTGATGCAAGATACTAATAATCCTAGTCAGACAGCTTCACTATCGATAGATGATGTTGTCACTAGAATTGCATATTATGATCAACCGTCTGCACTAACGCGTAATGGGGCAGAGATGATGATTCTTAGTTTAGAATCATCGGAAGATATTAGAGAAATAACGTTTGCTACGCTAGGAGGAGGCATACGAGGGTCATTAATTACTACGCTTTATTTAATAGGGTTGTCGCTTATGTTTGCTATTCCTACTGGTATTTTAACGGCTATATATTTTGCGGAATTCGCGCCTGTTAATCGCCTAACAAACCTCATGAGATCGTTTATTGAGACACTAACAGGGGTTCCGTCGATTATTTATGGGTTATTAGGCATTACCGTGTTTATCCCGATTACGGTACGTTTGAACTTATCCGAAGGCCCTAACCTATTTGCAGGAGCTATGACGATGGCTGTAATTTTGCTTCCGGTTGTCATTAGAACGACAGAAGAATCTTTGAAAAGCATACCCAAAAGTTATCGTCATGCCTCGTTAGCGCTTGGTGCGAACTATACTCAAACGGTTAGAAAAGTTGTTTTACCAAATGCTTTACCAGGAATCATGACCGCAACATTTCTCGCGATTGGTAGAATTATTGGTGAATCAGCGGCGTTAATATTTGTTTTAGGGACAGCAGTAAAAGATAGAGTACGCGTCACAGAGAGTAGTACAACATTATCAGTACATATTTGGTCGGTTATGACTGATGAACCAGCAAATATAGAATTAGCCAGTTCCATTGCATTAATTATTTTAGTGATTGTTTTGATCTTGAACATCGGCGTTAAATATATGTCATATGTTATTAATAAAAAGTTTAGAGGTGTTGTATGAAAACTAAAAATATTTTTGAGATAGAAAATTTGTCTGTTATATATGGAGAAACACCGGCATTAAAAGCGATAGATATAGACATTAACGAGAAATCTATCACCGCCCTTATTGGGCCTTCAGGATGCGGAAAGAGTACGTTTTTACGTACGTTAAACCGGATGAATGATCTTATACCAGAATGTCGCGTTATGGGCAGTGTGATGATCCGTGGTGAGAACTGTTATGAAAATGGCTACGATATTATAGGCTTACGAAAAAAAGTCGGTATGGTATTTCAGAAACCAAATCCATTTCCTATGACAATTTTTGATAATGTTGCATACGGTCCGCGTTGTCAAGGCGTTAAAAACAAAGAAACGTTAAATGAGATGGTTTTAGAAGCTTTAAAGCAAGCCGCATTATATGATGAAGTTAAAGATCGTTTAGAGAGTTCTGCATTGTCTTTATCTGGTGGACAACAACAGCGGTTATGTATTGCAAGAGCACTAGCGATGAAACCAGAAGTATTGCTAATGGATGAACCGACAAGTGCTTTAGATCCGATTGCTACTTTAAAGATAGAAAATTTAATTGAACGGTTAAAAAAACAATACAGTATTATTATTGTTACGCACTCGATGCAACAAGCGGCTCGGATTGCCGATTACACAGCGTTTTTTTACATGGGAGAATTAATTGAATATGGGAAGACGGATCAATTGTTTTCAGTGCCTAAACATAAACAAACAGAAGACTATATAACGGGAAGGTTTGGTTAATATGAATATAAGAGAGAGTTTTGATATTTCAATTCAGGAAAACCAGCAATTAATTGTTAAGATGATGAAGTGTATTCAAGAAATCTATGTGGCTATGTTCGATGTTATAAAATCAAATGATCTTGATGGTGCAGAGCGGTTAATCAATGATGATATATTGGTCAATGAAATGGAAGAGACCATCAATGAACAGGCATATCTAGTTGTTTTAAAACAGTGCCCGGTTGCTTCAGATCTACGCAAGCTTGTAACCTCAATCAAGGTAGCAAATGAACTTGAACGCGTTGCTGATTATGCCGCGAATATAGGGGTTTATATTCAAAAAACGACACAAAACAATGAAAGTTATAGAAAGCTTATGTTGAATTACCGTCAACCATTATTAGATATGTTTACAGTGTTGATTGAAGCATATAATGAAAGTGATGTTAAGAAAGCGTTTAAGGTTTGTGCATTAGATAATGACATAGACATCATTTATGAGCAACAGATTAAGCAATTTATTGCCATTACGAGAGAAAAGACGCAGATTGTTGCAGAAGAGGCTTCTCGCGCTTTATTAGTTATCAAACAATTTGAGCGTGCAGGGGATCATTTAACGAATATTGCGGAACATATCATCTTTTTGAGAACAGGAAAACACGTTACCTTAAATTAATGCTATAATGTATTAAAGGATGTGGTAGCTTTGAAAATGTATAACCATTATGTAACGACGCTACTGGTTTATAGTGTCGGTCTTGTGTTCTTAATCTATTTTCAAGACCCTATTTTTAGTGTTTTCTTGATGATGGTGCTTGCAACATATCAGATTATAGCGTATAACTATTTTAAGTTGACCTATATTGAAACATCTGAAAAAGAAAAAGCACGATTACTTTATAAGTTAGAACAAACTGAAAAAGCCACTGTTGAGGCGGCAACACAGTTTGTTTCTTTATCGAAAATTATCGATAGCGGATTGTTAATGATCGATGAGGATGAAAAAATTAAGCAAGTTAATGAAACCTTTGAAGCGTACTTCGACACACACGATATAGTCGGTGAAACATATGATATATTAATACCGTTTAGAGGCTTATATAAAGCTGTTAACGAGGCGTATATCCAAGAGATTAAGCACCGTACACAAATGCAGTATAAAAATAAATATTACGATATTAATATCTCGCCGATTCTAGAAGATAAATTATATAAAGGGTGTTTGGTTGTTGTCCATGATATCACGCAGTTAAAAACAGCAGAAACCTTTCAGAAACAATTTACAGCAGATGTTAGTCATGAACTGAAAACACCATTATCAGCTATTAAAGGGATATCAGAGTTATTGTCTAACAATCCGAATATGTCAGAAGAAGAGCGTAAGGATTTTATTCAATCAATGGTAAGAGAATCATCACGATTAGAAACTATTTTAAGTGATTTATTAATTATTTCTAAGATGGATCGTTTGGATTATGAACTTAAAATAGAAGAAACAAATATTAAAGTGTTGGTCGATGAAGCAATGCACTTGTTAGAACCGCTTGCTAAAAACAAGGGGCTCAATATTGAAGTGTCAGTTGCAGAAGCAATGGTATCAGTTGACCCTACAAAGTTTAGACAAGTAATTATTAACTTAATAAAAAACGCGATCAATTATACGGATAAAGGATATATTAAAGTCCGTGGGTTGATTGAAAATGGCTCGTATGTAATTGAGGTTGAAGATAGTGGTATTGGCATTGCAAAAGAAGATTTTGATAAAGTTTTCAAACGATTTTATCGAGTTGATGAAGCGCGTAGCCGTGCATCTGGTGGTAGTGGATTAGGGCTGAGTATTATTAAAAACGTTGTGAAGAAACATGACGGAAAAATAGAACTAACTTCAACACTTAAAAAGGGTTCGTGTTTTCGTATAGAATTACCTATCAATCCAGAAAAGGATTGATTTTCCTTGCATGTTAAGAGAACATATTATATAATACATACGCACCAAAAATTCATTGTTTTTTGAGGATTTCATGGCTAAAAAACAGGTTAGATTAGAAATTCAAGCTGAGGATGAAAAAACCATTATAGAGACCACCGCATTGATGAAGGATAACATACTGACGTTTTTCGATAAAGAAAAAGTAAAGCATGAAATCAGTTTTACTGAAAGTCAGATTGTTTATCGAAAGTACGGTGAAACTTCTATGGCCTTTTATTTTGAAGAAAATAAAAGAACTCAAGGGATTTATACAGTGATGAATAATCAAATTGAGTTTTCTATTTTCACACACAAACTAATTCATAAAACAGAAATGCTTGATATACGTTATAGTTTATATCAAGATAATATAAAACATCACGAAGCACAGTTTACTTTAAAATACACACCAATGAAGGAGGGTTAGAAATGATTACTACAAAAGAACAAAGTTTTTTAGACACGGCAGAAGCAATTTTAGAAGAAAAGAAAGAACCCGTTGATTTATATGAGCTCTTCGACATGGTTGTAGAACAACAAGCAGCTTCATCCCTTGATATTGCGGAAAGACTCAATGCGTTTTATGCAGATATCACAACAAGTGCTAGATTTGTCTATATGGGAAATAATACTTGGGACTTAAAGCGTCATCAAAAAATTGAGCTTTGGGAAAAAGATGGTTCATTTTTCAATGAGTATTCTGAGGTAGAAGACGAGCTGATGGACCAACGTATTGATGATCAAAATAAGCGAGAAGCTGAACATCAAGCTATGCTAGAACGCCGTGAACAAGCACTAGCAGAAAAAGCTGAAAAAGCAGCAAATGCATCTGAAGAGACCCCTGTAGTAGACGATACACCGGTTTTAAATACCGAAGATGTTATTGAAGCTGCAGAAGAAGTCGTACAAGAAGTTATTGCTGAAGACAAAGTAGAAGAGACAGTTGAATCAAAAGATAAAACTAAAGATGATGCAGATGATACAGAAGAAGAGTACGATGGATTTGATGAAGAAGAGTACAATGAATATATGGATGAATTTGAAGATAAATACGATAAAAAATAAAAACACAGCTTGAAATTATCCGTATCTTTGGTATAATTTTAGTGGGCTCTCAAAAATAAAAGTTCTCCTCGCGAGAACTTTTTTTATATTATCTGGAGGTTGAGATGAAGCAAACAAAATTTATATTTGTAACTGGTGGCGTAGTGTCTAGTTTAGGCAAAGGAATAACAGCATCTTCACTTGGAAGACTGCTAAAAAATCGTGGATTAAAAGTTTTTATGCAAAAATTTGATCCATATATAAATGTTGACCCAGGAACCATGTCACCATATCAACATGGTGAAGTTTTTGTGACGAACGATGGCGCTGAAACAGATTTAGATCTTGGTCACTATGAGCGCTTTATTGATGAAAATCTCACAAGACATTCAAATATTACAACGGGCCGTATCTATAAAAACGTTATTGAAAAAGAACGCCGAGGCGACTATTTAGGTGCAACGATTCAGGTTATTCCGCATGTTACTGATGAGATAAAAGATAAACTTATTGCTGTTAGGGATGAGACTGGAGCAGATGTTATTATTACTGAAATCGGTGGAACTGTTGGAGATATTGAGTCTTTACCATTTTTAGAAGCAATTAGACAGTGTCGACGTGACTTTGGGTATCAAAATACATTGTATATACATAATACGTTAGTGCCGTATTTAGATGCACCTCGCGAACTAAAGACAAAGCCTACACAGCATAGTGTTAAAGAGTTAAGAAGTCTTGGAATCACTCCAGATATCATTGTATTAAGAACATCTCACGATATAACCAACGCTATGCGTGAAAAAATTGCGCTGTTTTGTGATGTTAAAAAAGAGGCGGTTATTCAAGCGAAAGATGTTGAAATTCTTTATGAAGTGGCTCTAAAACTAAAAGAACAAAATTTAGATGACTTAGTTTGTAATCATTTTGGCCTTCCTGAAGTAGAAGCTGATATGACGGAGTGGAAAGCACTTATTCAACGTGTTAAACAGTTGAACAAAACTGTAAAAATAGGATTGGTAGGAAAATATGTATCATTACAAGATGCTTATTTATCAGTGATTGAAGCTTTAAATCATGCCGGGTATTGTCATCAAGCGAAAGTTGAAGTTAAATGGATAAGTGCATCAGAACTGATGAGCGGATCTTTAGATGAACATTTAGGAGATGTTGATGGTATTTTAGTACCAGGTGGTTTTGGTAAACGGGCGACAGAAGGAAAAATCAAAGCGATTACCTATGCTCGAGAAAACAATATACCTTTTTTAGGACTGTGTTATGGAATGCAGTTAGCGACTATTGAATACGCACGCAATGTATGCGGGATTGAAGATGCATCTTCATCAGAAATTGATCCCGAGACTAAAAGTCCGATTATCCACTTATTAAAAGGACAAACCGATGACATGGATAAAGGTGGGACATTACGATTAGGGCTTTATAATTGTGCTTTAAAAGAAGGAACGATTACGCAGCGTGCATATCAAAAACTTAATATTCAAGAAAGACATCGACATCGTTATGAGTTTAATAATAAATATCGCAATATTCTTGAGGAAAAAGGCATGGTTTATGCAGGGGTCCACCCGGAGCTTGATTTAGTAGAAATTATTGAACTAAAAGTCCATCCATTCTTTATAGCAACACAGTTTCATCCTGAATTTATCTCAAGACCACACCGTCCGCATCCATTATTTTCAGCATTTATAAAACACGCGCTTAAGTAGCGCGTTTTTTTATTACAAAAAAAGTTAGGTAGGGACTAACTATTTTTTATTTAGTATGTTATAATGTTTTTTAGGTAAACATATCAAGGAGGAAAAATATGTTAGAAAAACAGCTTTTAGAACGCGCTATTAATGTAGCGTTAGACAGTAGTGCTGATTTTGCGGAGATATTTGTTGAAGATAAGAAACAATCATCAATTATCATGCAAAGTAACACAGTTGAACAAGCTGTCAATCAGACGGTATTTGGTATTGGTGTACGTATCGCAAGAGGGTATCATAGCGTATATGGATATACAAATAGCCAAAATCCTGAAGATGTTGTAACGCTTGCTAAAGATTTAGCGAAGTCATTTGAAGGTAAACGCGTAAGAGAAACAATTGAGCTCGGTGATTTGAAAACAGGTAAAGCACATCAAATCAAACGTATGCCACATACAGTTGATATGAAAGAGAAAGTGGCCATTGTAAAACGTTCAAATGAAGCGGCGCGAGCTTATAATGAAGAGATTAAACAAGTATCAATTAGTTACATGGACTATGTACAAAATGTTTGGATTGCAAGCAGCGAAGACATTTATGTGCAAGATCAAAGAGTTCGAACACGTTTAGGTATTCATAGTGTTGCGAGCGATGGAAAAGAAATGCAAAGTGGATTTAACGGACCTGGTGGACATTACGGCTTTGAGTTTTATGAAACATTTAGTGTAGAAGAAGCTGCTAAAGAAGCATCGCGCGTAGCGGTTACGATGTTACACGCTGATGAATGTCCTAGTGGTGTTATGCCAGTAGTTATCGACAATGGGTTTGGTGGCGTGATTTTCCATGAAGCTTGTGGACATAGTTTAGAAGCAACATCTGTAGCTAAGAACGCAAGTGTATTCAGTGGTAAAAAAGGCGAAAAAATTGCGAATCCGATTGTTAATGCGATTGACGATGGAACGATTGAAAATGCATGGGGAAGCGCAAATTTTGATGATGAGGGACACCCTCAACAGCGTCGTCAGTTAATTAAAGATGGTGTTTTAAATAGCTATATGATCGATTATATTAATGGTAAGCGAATGAATGATACATCTACAGGTTCAGGACGCCGCGAGTCTTATCGTTTTGCACCGACATCACGCATGAGTAATACGTACATAGATAACGGAGATTCAAATTTTGATGAAATTATTGCTGCGACTGAATTTGGTTTATACGCTAAAAAAATGGGTGGAGGTAGTGTTAACCCATCGACTGGAGATTTTAACTTTGCGGTTATGGAAGGCTATATGATCCGCGATGGTAAAATTGCTGAACCAGTTAAAGGAGCAACATTAGTCGGTACTGGAAAAGACGCACTAATGAAAATAGATATGGTTGGAAACAACTTATTAAGTGCACAAGGTATGTGTGGTAGTTTATCAGGTAGTATTCCAACAG
>SKIY01000026.1 GCA_007116205.1 Candidatus Izemoplasma sp.
GTAAATTGTTGGATGCAGTTGATAATGTAAGTATATATATAGGGTTATGATTTTTCATAGCTCTTTTTTTATTGACAAAGATATGACACTAGTGTCATAATGGTAATATGGGGGTGATGAGATGCCTAAAAATACATTTATTGGTCTTCATGCTGAGAAGCGAAGGCGGATTTATGAAGGATTGATTGAAGCTTTTTATGTAGCTGGATATGAAGCGGTTACTGTCGCAGATATTGTTAAAGCGTGCCGTATTCCACGGGGGAGCTTCTATATGTATTTTGAAGATAAGTTTGATGCTTTTTTATATGTGTTAAAGCACGCTCAAGAAGAAAAGATGACGTACATTAACCCTTTGCTTAAGCGTCTTGATAGGGAGGCTTTTTTCGATATTTATGAGGCTTTAGTAAAGGCTGGGATTGATTATGCGGAGGATAATCCAAAGCTAGTGAAGCTTTGGATGCGATTTTATCACAGCTCCAATTATCGATTAGATGATTATTGGCGTCAGTTTGAAACACAAGCTATCGATATTTTAAAGGGGTATTTGTTAAAGGATCAAGCCCGTGGATATATTCGACCTGATGTAGATTTATTAGCATTAGCTAAGATGCTTTATCATATTCAAGCTATTGATATTATGGAGCGTTTTGCACAAGGGGTTAAAACAGAAGCAATCTTAACTAGTGTTCGAGCTTTTCTAGATATTATTAAATTTGGTATTAAGGAGGTAAGTGATGAAAAATAAGGTTTTTGAAGTAAAGGATTTACGATTTCGGTATGCTAAAAGTAATGTTGAGGCAGTATGTGGGATTAGTTTTGATGTTTATGAGGGTGAAATATTTGGATTATTAGGTCCGAGTGGTGCGGGTAAAAGTACGACTCAGAAAATTATGACAAAGTTGTTCAGGGACTATCAAGGTGAGATTCTTTATTATGGCAAGGATTTAAAAACATATTCCAATGCTTATTATGAAGATTTAGGGGTAGGGTTTGAACTGCCTGTGCATTTTTCTAAGTTAACAGGTTTGGAAAATATGAAATTTTTCAGTCAATTGTATAAGCAAAGGGCAAATATCGAGACATTGTTAGATCAAGTAGGGTTATTAGAAGATAAAGACCGTATGGTTGGTGAATATAGTAAAGGTATGAAAATGCGGTTGAACTTTGTTCGAGCGTTATTAAATAACCCTAAAATTTTGTTTTTAGATGAGGTTACTAATGGCTTAGATCCTAAAAACGCGCGCATCATTAAAGATTTAATTCGTGCGTTTAAAGCTGATGGTGGAACGGTGTTTTTAACGACGCATCTAATGAATGATGTCGAAGAACTTTGTGATCGAGTGGCGTTTATACGCGAGGGCGAAATTGTTGAGATTGCAACGCCTAGAGCACTTAAGATTAAGCACGGAAACAGGGAAGTACGCGTGGAGTATTTCAGTAACGGGAAAACTGAAGAGGCTGTATATGATTTAGATGGTATTGGTGAAAACGAAGCGTTTTTAAAACTTATTAAAGATAAAGAGATAGAAACAATCCATAGTGGTGAAACATCTTTAGATGATATTTTTATTAAAGTAACTAAGGCGAAATCAGATGCATAATTTTAGTGTGTTATTAAAGGGTGAAATGCAGCGTTTGTTGCGGTATAAGATCCTTCAAATTAGTTTTGTTGTGACGCTACTATGGTTGGGTGTATTATTTTTAATTGGGTCTGAACATGTTGGTGATTTTGTGCCACTATTTATCTTTATGGATGTTTCGATGATGACGGTGCTTTTAGTAGGGGCTAATTTATTTTTTGAGAAACAGGAAAACACCTTAAAAACGTTGTTAATTACGCCTTCAGACTTTTTTGCATTGATTGCAAGTAAATTTGTTGCTTCGTTGTATTTAGGTCTGCAATCGACTGTTTTTATTGCCCTTTTTGCGTTGTTTATGTTTGATGTCTCGATTGCGTTTGTTTGGCTGATGATGTTTGTTTTGTTAATAACGTTTGCGCATACAGCACTTGGATTTACGTTTACAGTGTATGTAAAAGATTTTAATGGATTACTTGCATTTATTATCTTCTATATGTTTATTTTTGCTTTTCCTAGTATTTTTTATGCCTTAGGCATCTTACCGAGCAGTGCTGAGGTATGGTTAATGTTTTCACCGACACATGCTTCACTGTTAATGATAGATTTTGCTTTTGGTGTTTCAGTGTCTTGGTGGTTGCTTGTGATAGGCAGTGTTTATTTAGTGCTGTTATCATTGTTTTTGATTCGGTTTGTGGTTTCTCCTAAATATGTAGAAACAGCAGTGAGGGAGTGATGACGTGATTAAATACATTAAATTGTTACGCTATGAGTTTAAAAATTTGGTACGGGATAAAATGACCCTTGTTATGTTGGTATATCCACTGATGTTGATGCTTATTGGTGCATATGTTATACCTGCTGTCGTTGATCGATTTGGTGATGGGGACGCAGCTCAACGAACGACATCTTTGTTTATTATTGTGGTTTTTGCGGCAATTGCTCCTTTTATTGGTAGTGTATTGCTAGGATTTAGTTTATTAGATAACCGCGATGAAAATACCCTGGATACGATAAGGGTTACACCGATATCTTTAAGAGGATATGTAGTGTTTAAATCTATATATGCTTATATATTAGGTGTTAACGGTGCTTTTTGGATTTTATATGGTACTCGGTTACTATCTGGTGATGGGTATGTGGTCATGGGACAGGATTTATTTGAACCGTTTACTATTGGTGTTGTACTTACGTATGCGTTGATTTCTAGTTTGTTTACCCCAGTTTTCGCGTTGTTTTTAGCAGCGGTAGCTAAAAACAAAATTGAAGGGTTCGCATATATGAAAGCTACAGGAATGATCATTCTTGTACCGGTTTTGGTGGTTTTAGAGCCGTTGCACGATTGGAAACAGTATTTCTTAGGGATTATGCCAACATTTTGGCCGATAAAAGGTATGTTGGTACAGACTGATCTATTGGGACATGCTGATGATCTGCCACTCATTGGTTATAGTGTAATTGGTATTTTGTTTAATGTTTGTTTAATTGTCTTCATGTATAAAATATTTGAACGTAAAGTGTCATCATAAAAGAATATATATAATATATGGAAAGAGGCTACGGCCTCTTTTTTTATTAATATATTGTCTAAATTTAGTTAAAAATTAAAAAAATTAATAAATTAATAAAAAAAATTAATTTTAGTGTTGACATATATTATTTTATAGTATATTATGAAGTTGTAATCAAGAAAGTTAATACAAAAATTAATTAAATTAATATAAAGGTTTAAAAAGTGAAGGTGATTTAAATGAATGAAAAAGTGAAGTGTGAAAAGACTACAAGAGAAACCAAAGAATTATTTACTTCAAAAATCAAATTTAGTCAAAGTACTTTAAACCGATAGTACCTATAAAGGTCTTACCTTACACGCGGTACTCTTGGGAAGGTACCAAAAAAAGAAGGAGGCGTTGTAATGTATACTTACAATATGTTAATGACTTATGAAGTGCAAAAAAACGAAGCTAAAGAAGACAAACGACAAGAAAAACGTGCGTGCCATAAATACGAATGTTAGAAACTAGTGTTTAACTAACTAGATCATTGTAAAGGAGAACTGTTATGAACAATAATGAATATTTATTACTATCACAAGTGAATGTGAGTAGTAAAGCGATGATAGATACTGCTTATGGAAAAGTAAAACGCGAAAAAAAACGATAATTATACCAAACAAAGGAGAAAATCGATGAACACTGAAATGATGAACGCTTATCAAACAGCGAAAACAAAGTTAATAACAAATAAGAGAAACCGTAAATATTAATTTAATTAATTAAGTAAAAAGAAGGAGTGAAACAATGAATACTGAAATGATGATGACTTATCAAACAGCAAAGACCAAGCTGATGACAAATAAAAGAAACCGTAAATATTAATGGTGTGTAACTAAAAATAAAAAAGAAAAAACAGAACTTAATAAGAAGAATCAACGATAAAAAAAAATATAAGGAGATGAGATTTATGAAAGAAAAATTAGCCATTTTAGATCAACTTGAGAACCAAACAATTACTGCGGAAGAAGCAGAACGCCTTTTACAAGAACTAAAAAAATCTAAAGAAGTACAACCGCGCAAAGGTAAAACCATTAAGGTGTATATTAAAAGCAATGATGGTGATGTGGTAAATGTACAAGTGCCAGTTCAATTAGCTAAATATGTTTTGAAAGGTAGTAAACATTTTAGCAAAGCGAAATTAGGACATACTGATATGGATGTTGAGGCGATCTTGGATTTAGTCAACCAAGGCGATATCGGAGAACTTGTCAACATTGAGAGTTCAGATGGCGACATTGTAAAAGTTTATGTAGAATAGAACCAGTTATCCTGGTTCTATTTTTTTTGTTGTAAAGGGGGGATGGAACTAATCGATAAAGTACTTTTATTGGTTTTGTGTTATAATATATGTATCATTATTTTTTTGGAGGCAATATGAAATCGATACGTGAGTTGTACAAGATAGGACGCGGTCCTTCGAGCTCTCATACGATGGGACCAGCAAAGGCTTGTCAAGTCTTTATGAAGCGCTATCCTGCCGATCACTATCGAGTTATTTTATATGGTTCTTTAAGTTTGACAGGAAAAGGGCATTTGACAGATCAGGTCATTAAAGAAACACTTAAAAATGTCGATGTGATTTTTAGCAGTGATTTTATTGAAGACCATCCGAATACGATGGATTTAATTGCATATAAAGATAAAACTGAAGTTGGTCGCGCCCGCGTTTACAGTATTGGTGGGGGAATCATTCGTTTTGAGGGTGAAACATTTGAAGAAACGGAGCATGTTTATCCGCATCAATCTTTTCAAGAGATTAAAACATACTGTATGAAGGAAAAGATTTCTTTACCAGACTATGTTTTACGTTTTGAGGATGCTTCAATTGTTTCTTTTTTAGAAACTATATGGGAAGCGATGCAATCATCAATTGAAAACGGGTTGTCGCGTGATGGCGTTTTACCGGGCGCATTAAAAGTCGAGCGTAAAGCACGACATTTATTTGTGAATGTGATGAAAAATGAGCCTGCGGAGATTTTTGAAAACCGTATGGTTAGCGCATATGCTTTTGCGGTTAATGAGACGAATGCAAGTGGTGGGTTTGTTGTTACGGCACCGACGTGTGGTGCGAGTGGGACTTTACCTGCGGTGCTTAAATATATGTCAGAAAGACATCGTTTTAGTAAGCGGAAAGTACTTCGGGCACTGATGACTGCGGGTATTATTGGAAATGTTATTAAACATAATGCTTCTATAAGTGGTGCTGAAGCAGGGTGTCAAGCTGAGGTTGGTAGTGCTTGTAGCATGGCTGCTGCGGCACATGCACAGTTATTCAATTTATCGCTAAATCAAATTGAGTATGCTGCGGAGATTGCACTTGAACATCATTTGGGATTGACTTGTGATCCGATATTAGGGTATGTACAGATTCCTTGTATTGAACGCAATGCTGTAGCGGCATTACGTGCGATTGATGCATGTGGCTTAGCATATTTTTTAAGTGATTCTAGAAAAATAGATTTTGACACGGTTGTTGAAACGATGTTTGAAACGGGAAAAGATATGCCGGCAAACTATCGCGAGACAAGCTGTGGTGGGTTAGCAAAGCGTTACAAGGTTGATTCGTAGGAAGAGAGTTGATACAAGTGGTTGAGAAAAATGGCTATTACGAAGTTGAATTCACTGACTTAACACATGATGCTATGGGTGTTTGTAAAGTTGGCGATTTTCCTATTTTCGTTAAAGACGCCTTAAAAGGTGAAAAAGCGTTAATAAAAGTTATTAAATTGAATAAAAATTTTGGGTTTGGTAGATTGATAGAGTTGTTGTTGGAGTCACCATTTAGAAAAATCCCTATTTGTGAACATTATCAAGAGTGTGGTGGTTGTAATACGATGCATATGAACTACCAAACACAATTGGATTTCAAAAAGTATCGAACGGCTGAAACATTGCGCAAACTTGGTCGTATCGAAACTAAGGTTCATGATACGGTAGGGATGAGTAATCCATACTATTACCGAAATAAAGCGATTATTCCTTTTAGTGAACGTAACGGTAAAATTATTGGTGGCTTGTATCGTGCACGTTCACATGAAATTGTAAATATTAAGCGCTGTCACATATTTCCTAAGGTTGTAAGTGATATGGTTCGATTTTTCCGTGCTTTATTTACGGAACTGAAATTGGAAATGTATGATGAGACTACGCATCAAGGATTGGTCCGTGGGGTGATGTTCAGACATAGTCGTGATCAAGCACGTTTTAGTGTTACATTAATTACAACTTCAGGACGTTTCCCTGAACGGGATGAAATTGTCAAACGTTTAATTGAGCGATACCCTATGGTTGTTTCGGTTATTCAAAACGTCAATCCGGATCAGACGAATGTAATGTTGGGTGCGAAATCTAAGGTTTTATACGGAAAAGATGTTATTGAAGATAGTTTGTTAGGTATCGATTATGAAGTGTCACACCGCTCTTTTTATCAAGTAAACCCTGAACAAACAGAGTTGCTTTATAAAAAAGCAATGAAATATGCTGCTTTAAAGCCTACGGATGTTGTGGTGGACGCTTATTGTGGTATTGGAACTATTGGGTTAACGGCGGCTTCAAAGGTCGCAGAAGTTATAGGGATTGAAGAGATTAAAGATGCGATTAAAAATGCGCAACAAAATGCAAAAAATAATAACTTAAAGAATGTCCGTTTTATATTAGGAAAAGTAGAAGATGTACTACCGCAATTAAAAGAAAAACCAAATGTTTTATTTATTGATCCACCACGCAAAGGTGTGGATAAAAAGGTTTTAGAAAGTATTATTAAAGAAAAAATACCACGCGTGGTTTATATTTCTTGTAATGTTTCTACGCTTGCACGGGATTTAAACTTCTTGCAAGCAAATAATTATAAAATTGTTGAAGTAACACCGTTTGATATGTTCCCTCAAACAGCGCATATTGAGACGGTGACACTTATTGAACGAATAAAAGAGTAGTTTGGTATGCATTTACCGGCGATGGTGTTCGCCATTAACCGCAAGTAATTGCTGATGACACCTGCATATAGCTTTTTGTTATGTGCAGTTTTTTCATGAAGAGGAAGTGATTCTTTTGATGTTAAGTTTGGCATATATCATTGTTTTAGGTTTATTAGGCGCATATGTGTTTCGTTTTTTGCGATTGCCAGGATTAATTGGGATGCTTTTAGTAGGGATATTAATAGGGCCGAGTGGGTTCGATTTATTAGAAGCACCCCTTTTGTTAATTAGTGAAGACCTTCGGAAGATTGCTTTAATCATTATTTTGTTAAGAGCGGGTTTAGGGTTAAATCGAGAGGCGGTTGCATCGATTGGGAAACGCGCTTCTGCGCTAAGTGTTATACCGTTATTACTTGAAGGCACTGTGGTCATGGTTTTAGCTGTGCTTTTGTTTGGTTTTGATTTTATTCAAGGGGGCATGCTGGGCTTTATTGTTGCGGCGGTATCTCCGGCGGTAATCGTTCCAGCGATGCTTCGGTTGATGCGTGATAATATTGGTATGAAAAAACGTATTCCTGTACTTGTTTTATCCTCAGCAAGCGTTGATGATGTCATTGCGATCACTATATTTTCTGCGTTTTTAAGCGTCTATTTTTCACAGACGTTGAATATTGTTGCGTATGTGTACCGCATCCCATTATCGATATCCTTGGGGGTATTATTAGGGGTTGGTGTTGGATATGTGTTTGTTAGGTTTTTTAAACGGTATCATGTACGAGACACTAAAAAAATATTGATATTGATTGCTGCAGGCATATTGATGGTAAGTCTTACTGAAGTCATCGCGGATTATGTTATGGTGGCATCTTTACTTGGTGTAATGACATTAGGGATTATGATTCGTGAGAAAAATATGACCCTAGGAAAACGGTTATCTATTAAGTTAGATAAAGTGTGGGTATTTGCGGAATTGTTTTTGTTTGTGTTAGTTGGGGCATCTTTGAATGTGAGTGTGGCTTTAGAGGCAGGCATATTTGGCATTATTATTGTTGTTTGCGGGGTTATCGCTAGGAGTATTGGTGTTTTCCTTGCAACGATTTTAACGGATTTTACGATATCTGAAAAATGGTTTATTGTTTTTAGTTATATACCTAAAGCTACGGTGCAAGCTGCAGTGGGATCAATTCCGTTATCCCTTGGTGTAGCGGGTGGAGAGATTATTTTGGCGGTTGCCGTGATAGCGATTTTAATCACCGCTCCCATTGGGTCGATATTGATTCAGTTTACTGCTAAAAAGTTATTAGAAGAGGCAACGGAGTAACTGTTATATTGTCATAAAATTTACCGTGTGATACACTATAGGTAATCAAGTAAGGGAGCGATGTTTATGCGAGTTATTTTCAGAGTTTTTGTTAGGGTTGTTGTCGTGTTTGGTATTTTTATTGGGCTCGTGCTCGCTTTGTTAACGATTACTGAGTATCGTCCAGATGATATTGAAGTGTTGACGATAGAAAACAACGGTAATGCCACGTTAGAGATAGGGTCGTCATTAACGCTGATGACTTTTAATATTGGGTATGCTGGACTTGGGGAAGATGAAGATTTTATTTTAGATGGTGGATCGAAGGCACGGCCGAATAGTTTAGAAGTGGTTGAAGGGTATTTCGATGGTATTTTAGATGTGTTGAAGACGCATTCTGCAGATATTTACTTATTACAGGAAGTGGATTTACGTGCGCGAAGAAGCTATAATTTAAATCAAGTTGATTTGATACATGATCATTTAGGTAATGATTTTAGTTCAACGTTTGCTTATAATTTTAAAGCGGTTTTTGTGCCGTTTCCCATATCTTTTACTGATTATATTGGGCCGGTAGAGAGTGGGCTACAAACATTGTCTCGCTATCAGATTGAGTCTAGTGAGAGACACCAGTTTCCTGGGAGCTTTTCATGGCCTTTAAGGGTAGCGAATTTAAAACGCGCGATGCTGATTTCTCGTTTTGAAGTTGAAAATACCGATAAAGAGTTAGTGATTGTGAATTTACATATGTCGGCATATGATTCTGATGGTTCTTTGCGGGAAGCTGAAATGGCATATTTAAGAGCTTTTATGGAGGCAGAATATGCGCTTGGGAATTATGTTATTATAGGTGGAGATTTCAATCAAACGTTCCCAAGTGTAGTGGATAATGAAGTTACACGGATGCGCATTCCTGAAGATGATGATGCGTATTATGTTGCTTTTCCGATTGAAGATAGTTTTTTACCAAATGGATTTGTGTATGCGATTGATGAAACCTTACCAACGTGTCGCTTGTTGAATCAATCATATAATCCAGGTAGTGAAGGAACACAATATTATATTATCGATGGGTTTATGGTATCTGATAATATACAAGTGGATAATGTATATACGGTGGATCATGGGTTTGCCTACAGTGACCATAATCCTGTTATGTTGGAAATTACGTTGTTGTTAGAATAAATATAGTAGAAAGCATTAGAGGTGTGTTATGAAAACAGAGTTAGTAAAAAATCAAGAAGTATTAATAACGATTAAAAAAATTGGTATTAATGGTGAAGGTATTGGATATTATAAAAGGTTAGCAGTTTTTGTTGATGGGGTATTTCCACCAGAAGAAGTCGTTGTTAAGATTGAGTCAATTCACCGTGGATATGCTGTTGCGAAGGCGGTTCGAGTAAAAAAGCGTGCTTTTTACCGTGATCGGCCTTTTTGTAAGCATTATGATGTTTGTGGAGGGTGTCAGCTGCAGCATGTTAAATACGAAGAACAGTTGCGATTAAAAGAAGATTTGTTGAAACAAGCATTTGAGCGATACACACAGGTAGATTTAAAAAAGGTTAAGTTTTATCCTTTTACAGCGGTTGTTAAACCAAGACATTATCGCTTGAAGGCACAAATGCCTGTTCGTAATACTGATCACGGGCTTGTGACAGGACTTTATAAAAAGAACTCAACTGATTTGGTTGATGTTTTGGAATGTCCGGTGCAAGACCAAGAGATTAACCGCATTAACCAGCGTGTTCTTGAACTGTGTGATACGTATAAAATATATGCATTTGATCCGACAGATATGCGCGGAATGCTTCGGTATATTGTGACGAGAAAAAGTGCTTTTAATAATACGTTACAAATTACATTGGTTGTGACTATTTACAATAAAGCATTGCAACCACTTGCTAAAGATATTTTGGCGCTTCCAGGTGTTGAGAGTGTTGCGATATCGAAAAATCATGATGCGAAAAATCACGCTATTTTTGGAGACACTTATGAGATTTTAGCAGGTTCTGACACGATTATAGAGGCGATTGGGCCGGTGAAGTTTGCTTTGAACCCTAAGGCTTTTTTCCAACTTAATCCTGAAGAAGCAGCAAAAATGTATGACTATATTCGCGGTTTATTTGATGAGAAGAAGGATAGGGCGTTACTTGATATATATACGGGAAGTGGGGCGATGGCACTTTATTTTTCTGAACAGTTTGACCGTGTTGTAGGGATTGACCAAAGCCATGATTCGATTAAGAGTGCCAACGAAAATAAAAAACTCAATAAAATTAAAAATACCCATTTTTATCAAGGCGATGCACATGAAGAGCTGGTTAAACTTTACGATAAAGGACTAGACTTTGATGTTTGTGTGTTTGATCCACCACGTACGGGGTTAGATGATAAAATGATTGATTTGTTAATGCGTAAACCAATTAAAAAATTGATTTATGTGTCGTGTAATCCAAGTACGCTTGCAAAAAATATTAAGCATTTGAGTCGTAAGTATGCGGTGAAATCGGTTATGCCTTTTGATATGTTTCCACAAACTAGTCACATTGAAAGTGTTGTTATGTTAGAGTTAAAGAAATAAGTGAGTTTTTAAAGAAATGTTGACAATAAAAGCACCTCATCTAAATACGTTCAGATGAAGTGCTTTTTTATTTTTGCTATTATTGAATGATTTTTAAAAGTTCTTTTATATATTTTTCTCTAAATGAGCTCTGTTTAAGGGTATTGATTTGTTGGGGATCATTGTCAGTAACAATTTGTAAAAAGAACGGTAGTGTAAAGCTAGAAAACAGTAACATATATTTGGCTTCTAATGTTTCTTTGTCGTTTATATGTGTGGATTCTGAAAGGTGATTTAATATTATTTCTTTAAATGATGATTGGGTAAAGAATGCGTTAATTAGATGGGTTGCGTGTTTATCTTGGGTTTTTTCATTTAAAAAGAGGTGTTTTATGATACCGATGTTTTCTGTGGTAAACGTATAGATAGTATCGATCATTATTTTTAGAATTTCCTCTGGAGGTGTAGTATTTGGAAGGGTTTCTAATGTCTTTTTAGTGAGGGTTTGTATCTCCTCTATAATATCTTCGATAACAATTGTTAGTAGTGCATCTTTAGAGCCAAAATGGTAGTTGACCGCCGCGATGTTTATGTAACAAGCATCTGCGATGTCTTTGATTGTTATTTGACCATTTTGTTTAAGCAGTGATTTTGTGCTTTGTATAATTTTTTGTTTAACCTCGTGTGATTTACTCATAATAGTCTCCTTACATATGGTTTTAAAAGTGATTTCAAATAGCATTTATATTGTTATTATACAATAATCCACTTAAAATTAAAATAGCTATTTAAAACATTCATTTAAAAGAGGGATAATGATGAAATCACTATTAACTAAGCAAGGAAGGTATTTAATTGCGGTTATAACGACTATCGGTGTTATTGTTAGTGCTTTTTTAGTGTTTAGTGTTGAAACAAATTATGATATGGCAGAATATTTACCACCAGATTCCATGACTGCAGAAGGGATGGAAGTATTAGAAGAGACATTTGGAAACTATGCGGTAGTTCAAGTGATGGTGTCTGATATAGATATTATTGAGGCGGCCTCATTGAAAGCGGATATCGTATCGGTTGAGGGCGTTATTCAAGTCGAATGGCTTGATGATTATGCCGATATTAGTGATCCACAAAGTATTGATCCAATGCTTTATGGAATGTTCTTTTTGGAAAACCATGCACTTTATACGGTTGTTTTCATGTATGATGCTTTTGATTTGGATGTTGAGGTTGCGTTAGATGCTATTCGTGATAATTTAAGTGGACACACGGTTTCGATGCGTGGTGAAGCGCTTAACAATATTGCGGCTAGAGAAATTGCTGAGGGTGAAGTGATTTCGATTGTTTTGATTATTTTACCGATTAGTTTTTTGATTTTGTTATTGGCATCTAAATCTTGGTTGGAACCTTTTTTGATTTTGGTAGTGCTCGGTATTGCAGTAATATTTAATATGGGAACTAATGCGTTTTTACCGCATGTTTCATTTATAACGTTAACGCTTGCAGCGGCTTTACAGATGGCGATTTCTTTAGATTATTCATTGTTTTTAATGCACCGGTTTTATGAATATCGAAATGCTGGGGATGATGTAAATACTGCGGTATTTAAGGCTGTACGAAAAGCGTTTCCGGCGATTACGGCATCTGCACTGACGACTATTTTTGGGTTTTTAGCATTATTGTTTATGCGGTATGGTATTGGTCAAGATATTGGAATTGTATTATCAAAAGGAATCATTTTTAGTTATTTAACGGTTTTGTTTGTTTTACCACCATTATTAATTGTTTTAGCACCCGCACTGGAAAAGTTAAAACATCGATCTTGGTTATTTGATCTTGGTGGAATAAAAGATATTTTGATCAAGGGAAGATATATGTTTTTGGTGCTCTTAATGGTTTTGTTGGGATTTGGGTTTTATTATCAATCTCAAGCAGACTTTGTCTTCGGTGCGAGTGAATATACTGATGAAGCGTCTGATGTTTCTATTGAGAGAGAAAATATTCGAGCGGTTTACGGCGTGTATCAGCCGATTGTTATTTTGGTTGATTCAGGAGATTTTGAATCTGAGCAATTATTGGTGTTTTCGTTGATGCAGTTTGAAGCGGTATTATATGTCGATGCTTTAGTAACTACGGTGGATGTTAATAACGTGCCAAAAGAGGCTATTCCCGAAGATGTGTTGGCGGCTTATGAGGTAGGTGGTGTAAGTAGGATTGTTGTGTTTACGTCGCTGTATGAAGAAAATCAAGCTATGTTTGATTTTCATGAATCGATGGATGCTACGGTTGGGCAGTTTTATGATGAATTTTACTTAATTGGGGTTGTGCCTAGTACGCATGAAATTCGTGAAACGGTATTGGCTGATACTTGGGTTGTTATGATTGCTTCTATTGTAGCGATTGGCTTGGTTTTGTTCATTGTTTTCAAAAATGCATTGGTACCACTTATTTTGCTTTTGGTTATACAAGCTGCGATTTGGGTGAATGTAGGGATTATGGGATTTTTTGAAACCCGTGTGGTTTATATTGGCTATTTGGTGGTGTTGGCATTACAACTCGGAGCGACAATTGATTATGCGGTGTTAATGATGAGTCGATATTTAGAAGCGCGTAAAGAAAAAGATAAAAATAGTGCATTATATGAAGCATTGAAGCGGAGTAGTATTCCGATTATGATTTCTGGAGCGGTGTTGGCAACTGCAGGCTTTGTTGAAGCGATTTACTCTGATTTAAGTGTGGTTTCTGATATTGGGTTGCTGATTGGTCGTGGGGCTGTCTTGGCTGTGATATTTGTGGTTGTTTTTGTGCCGGCTTTAGTATATATTTTAGACCGTTTCTTAGTGAAACGATAGGCATGGTTTTCCATGCCTTTTTTATTTGTGCTTTTTTGAGCTTTAATGTACACTTAATAGTATAGTTAAAGGAGTGAGGACTGTTGGGTACATTAATTAATGCAGTGGCAATTGTGATTGCGTCGATATTGGGTGTTTTTTTTAAGAAGGGGTTACCTGAAAAACTTCAAAAATCCGTGATGTTTGTCCTGGGGCTAGGCTTGAGTGTGTTAGCGGTAGGGTGGTTTTTACGTGACTTTTTGGTGATTGAAGAAGGGCTTTTGATGTCGAGTGGTGATTTATTGATTATTTTATCGCTGGTTATTGGGACACTTATTGGTGAACGTATTGATATTGATAAGGGTATCAGTACTTTTGCTGAAAACATTGAAACAAAATATAAGTTGCCCCCACTTGCTAAAGGGTTTGTGTCTGGAACACTGATTTTTTGTGTTGGTGCGATGGCTATCTTGGGTTCTATTGAGGATGGCTTGCGCGGAGATTATTCTATTTTGTTGATTAAAAGTGCGCTTGACTTTGTGACGGCTTTGATGCTTGCGGCGGTACTAGGAATTGGTGTTTTGTTTTCAGCATTTAGTGTGCTCGTTTATCAAGGATCGATTACGATTTTAGCATCGTTTTCTGGTATGTTTTTAACGGATGAAATGATTCGAGCTTTATCGATGGTAGGGAATATTATATTGGTTGCGATGGGGTTTAACTTTATGGGAATCACAAA
>SKIY01000075.1 GCA_007116205.1 Candidatus Izemoplasma sp.
GAAGCTTTTCTCGTTGAAAAAGCAACCTTTATTCACAGTCCTTTGAATCGTATGCAAAAACACCCCGTTGTGTTAGAGACGATGCTTGCATTGGCTGAGGATTATGACACCATATTTGTGCAATCACCGTATATTATTGCCGATGATGCCATGCGGGCGTTATTTGCGGGCGTTGATGATAAAGACGTGACCATGTTGACGAACAATTGGATGGATAATCCAAATGTATTAGCGGTGAGTGGGTATATGCGTATTCGTAATGCACTTGCAGAACGTACCACGTTATATGAATATCATGGTGATTTAGGAATTCATAGTAAAACGTTATTAATGGGCAATGATATTTCAATCATTGGCAGCTTTAATATTGACCCACGCAGTGCGTTTTTAAGTACTGAAAGTATGATGGTGATTTATTCAGAAGCATTTAATGCGCATATGCATGCAGTTGTTGGAGACTATATTGAGGATAGTTTCGCAGTAAATGCTTCGGGTGATTATATAGGACCAACAGAAAGTTTACCAGAAGATGCATCCCGTTTGCGTAAATGGACCGTTCGCATTACAATGGTTTTAACATGGTTTTTTGATGAAATGTTATAGGAGTGAAATGATGAAGCGGTTGATATTTTTAGGAATAGGATTGGTTTTTATGTTAGCGGCGTGTACGGACACAGAAGAGACGATTAATATGAGCAATATAGATGAACATTTAGGAAAAAGTGATGTTCAGTATGTTGAGTTAAGAGAAGTTAGCGAAATGGCTACGGCTGGGTATATTGAGGGGTTTGAAATTATCCCTTTTCATAGTGTTATTATAGGTACTTCACTACTACACTTGCCAGATAATTATCAATTTCATGCTAATCATATTTTAGATGAAGAAGGGATTTATGCACTGTTTGACCGTGATAAAACGATTTTTTTATCTTGTCGGACAGGTAATCGAACCAGTTTTATGGCTGCGGCTTTAGAACATTTAGGCTACGAAGTTGTAAATGTTGGTGGTATAGTCGATTACCGTGGGATTAATCGCGTGTATCCTAGTTCATAAGAAGGAAAAATGATGAAAAAACAGACATATATTAAGTTCGCACACGATATTAGTAATTGGTATCGCGCTAATAAGCGCGATTTACCTTTTAGAAAGACAAATGATCCATACAAAATTTTCCTAAGTGAAATGATGCTTCAGCAAACGCAAGTTCAAACGATGCTTCCGTATTATGCACGTTTTATCGAACGGTTTCCAACAATTAACGATCTTGCATCTGCAACTGAGGATGACGTATTAACGATGTGGCAGGGTTTAGGGTATTACCGTCGTGCTAAGTTTATCCACCAAGCCGCGATTGCTGTACGTGATCAACATAACGGTGTTTTTCCAAGCGATTTAAAGTCGATAAAGGCTTTAAAAGGGGTTGGAGATTATACTGCAGGTGCGATTCATTCGATCGCTTTTAATCAACCCACACCTGCGATTGATGGAAATGTTATGCGTGTTATGAGTCGTGTTTTAGGTATATACGACCCAATTAACAATACAGAAACTGTACGCAGTGTAAAGCAACTTGTCGGGAAGATGATACTTCTTGAAAACCCAAGTGACTTTACGCAAGCGTTAATGGAACTTGGTGCGCTTGTTTGTAAGCAAACGCCAGTGTGTGAGGTGTGTCCAGTTCAAGCTAAATGTTTCGCATACAAACATAGTGCTCAGTCAACACTTCCTGTTAAAGAAAAACTTGCGCCGAAAACTGAGCATCATTTTATAACCTTTTTAGTTACTTATAAAGATAAAGTCTTGCTGCAGCGAAATCCTGCAGATGGGTTACTTGCAAATATGCTTGCATGCCCACAATTTGAAGTCGATACATTTGATGAAGCATTGACACTTTTTAAACACCGCTATTCTTTTGATGTAAAAAACATTAAGTATGTCAGTCAAATTAAACATGTTTTCACCCATCGCGTTTGGTATATGCACATTTATCAAATGGATGCCACAGATTTGAATGCATCGTTTTATGCAATAGATGCATTACCACATGCGATTAGTCGCGCCCATCAAAAAGTATTGCATAGCTATAAAAAGTAAAAACACATCCGCCGTGTACTATTAAGGTAACTAGGAGGTGTGTTTTTTGTTTTTGATTAAGGAAATGCCTTATAAGGAAAGGCCCCGTGAACGTTTCAAACACTACGGTAAAGAAGCTTTGGCAACCCATGAGCTCATTGCGATTATTTTACGAACAGGAACAAAAGCATGTTCAGTGCTGGAACTATCAAAAAATATTTACTATAAGTATGATACGATAAAAGCGATGAATCAAACCACGGTTGAAGAGCTCATTAAGTTAAAAGGTATGGGTGAGGCAAAAGCCATCCAGTTGCTTGCTGCATTAGAACTTGGTAAACGATTGTATCAAGAACGCTTTGCCGATTCCATTACTTTGACAAATCCTCAAGCAGTATTCACGTTTTTAAAAACGGATATGGAAATGTTAAATCAAGAAATGTTTTATGCACTATATTTAAATACGAAAGGGAAACTTATAAAAAAGCAGTTGCTTTTTGTCGGGTCACTTTCAAGTGCATTGGTGCATCCTAGAGAAGTTTTTAAACATGCAGTTACACTCAGTGCTGCGAGCATTATAATCGTACACAATCACCCCTCAGGAGATCCAAACCCATCCAAGAGTGATCGCGATATAACAAGGGTAATGGTTGAAAATGGAACGTTGATGGATATAGAAGTCATCGACCATATTATTATCGGAAAAGGTGAATATTACTCATTTAGGGAGCACAAACACTTTTAGTAGACAAATGAAATAAATATGCTATAATGATTAAGGCTAATAAACCGTAAGAATGATTGACAAATGGGAAGCTATTTGGTATTATTTTTACGCTTAGCAGCATACCGCACAGAAAAGGTATTAAAGCATAGTCACCTTAATGGCGAGTCTTAATATATGAGGAGGTGCTCAATATGTACGCAGTTATCGAAACAGGCGGAAAACAAACACGCGTTGAAAAAGGCGCAGAAATTTATGTTGAGAAGCTAGAAGCTTCTGAAGGTGAAACCGTTACATTCGACCATATACTTATGGTAGGTGGCGATAAAACGGTGATTGGTAATCCATATGTTGATGGTGCAACTGTTACTGCAAAAGTCGTCAAACATGGAAAACAAAAGAAAATTATTGTATTTAAGTTTAAAGCGAAAAAGAAATATCGTCGTAAGCAAGGACACAGACAACCATATACAAAACTCGAAATTACAGAAATTAAAGCATAAATCTTTTTAAGAAACTTTATCGGAGGTGACAAAAATGTTAATCGACATTCAAATACTACAATGTATGGCGTCTAAAAAAGGTGTTGGATCTACGAAAAATGGTCGTGATTCAGAGTCAAAACGTCTTGGCGCAAAATTATCAGATGGTCAAATCTGCAGAGCAGGTGCTATTATTTACCGTCAACGTGGTACCAAAGTCCATCCAGGAACAAATGTTGGCATCGGAAGCGATGACACATTGTTTAGCAAGGTCGATGGTGTCATCCGATTTGAAAGAATTGGAAGAGGTAAAAAGCAAGCCTCAGTATACCCTGAATAAACCGAATGGCAGACAAAAGACTTTGTTTGCCATTTTTATTTTGCGCGTGTATAATAGACCATGAACATAATGGTGTAGGTGACGAATATGATACGCAAAGGAAAACCAGCAGATATTGAAATCCTCGATCGCTTAGCCGAACGCGTGGTTCAAGATATGCATGATAACCGTATTAATCAATGGACAACAGCTTATCCACGCAAAGCACATTTTGCGGCGGATTTGGCCAATGGTTGTTTGTATGTTTATGAATACAGTGGTTGCATTGTAGGTGCAATGGCTTTTTATGAGGAAAACGACCCACCATACAAAACAATTTCCTTGATGCGCGATCACAGTGTCGTCATCCATCGTATTTTGATTGATCCAAAATATCAACAAAAAGGCTTTGCGGCA
>SKIY01000032.1 GCA_007116205.1 Candidatus Izemoplasma sp.
GTGTTGGCTGTGCCGCAGCGATTGATGTATTACACGGCTTAAAAGATAAAAAACATCCGAATATTTACTATGGTGTTGGTACGGTGCAAGAAGAAGTTGGATTGCGAGGCGCAGGCACAAGCGCATATAAAGTTAATCCAGATATTGGTATTGCAGTTGATACGACGATTGCTTATGACTTCCCTAAGGGTAGTAAAGATACGGTATTGGGTGAAGGTGTTGGCATTATGATATCAGATTCATCAATGGTTGGACATAAAGGCCTGCGCGACTTTGTTTTAGAAGTTGCGGATGAAGCTAAAATACCATATCAGTTAACGTATTTACAACGCGGTGGTACTGACGGGGGTAAAATTCATTTAACCCGTTCTGGTGTTCCATCGATTGCATTATGTTTACCGGTGCGTTATTTACATTCACACACTTCAATTGTGCATCAAGATGATTATGATAATTTAGTGAAATTAATTACGTTGCTTATTGAAAAATTAGATAAAAAAGCTGTTGAAACGATTACATACGGATAATTAAGTGGGCGTTTCGCCCACTTTCTTTTTGGAGGGTTTTTATGCGGGTTATTAGTGGTCAGTATAAAAGAAGAAAACTATTTGAAACCAGTACTGATAAAACACGCAGCACAAAAGATCGCGTGAAAGAAACACTTTTTAATATGCTTAGTACACGGCTTATGCAGGCAAAAACACTAGATCTATTTGCAGGTAGTGGTGCGCTTGGGATAGAGGCTTTGTCCCGTGGGGCAGAGCGAGCGGACTTAATTGAAAACGATAAAGAGGCTTTTTCTGTTATGAGGAAAAATATCGAAACCCTGAAGATTAGCGATGCAAATTTATACTATCAAAATGCCTTTACGTTTTTAACAAGTACAACCAACACCTATGATGTGATTATCTTAGACCCGCCTTATCATACAGATTATCTCGATAAAGCGCTTACGTTAATCGCGGAAAGAAAACTTTTACAAAGCGGAGGTGTCATGGTATCATTGAGTCATAAAACCAAAGCCATTGCACTACCCGATGCTATTTCTGTGGTAAAAGAACGTATTGAAGGCATCACAACCATTACATTTTATGAATGGAGTGAGTAACATGAAAACAGCGATATATCCAGGCAGTTTTGACCCGATTACCTATGGACACATTGATATTGTTAAACGGGCATTAAAAGTGTTTGATCGTTTAATAATATTAGTAAGTGTTAACCCAAATAAAAAGTCTTTGTTTACAAAAGAAGAGCGGATTGACATGATAGAGCATGTTTTAAGTGCATGTATCGATCATATTCAAATTGAAACGAATAATACGCTCACAGTAAAGCGTGCTAAAGAACTTGGTGCTACGCATATTGTTCGGGGCTTACGCGCACTCACAGACTTTGAATACGAGTTCCAAATGACCCATGCAAATAGGGTTTTAGATAAGAGTATTGATTCAATATTTTTTATGACGGATAACAAATATTCGTTTTTGAGTTCTACAACAGTTAAAGAAATCGCCGATTTTAAAGGGGATTTAGAAACCTTTGTACCGCCTTATGTAAAACGAAAAATCGAAAATAAGTACGAAGATTAACGCCTAGAAATTTGGGCGTTTTTATTCGAAAAGTATTTCACTATTGTTTTATTTATAAAAATGTTAATATAATGACAGGTGATGTTTATGGATTCTAAAGAAAAAGTGTTTAATGAGTTAAGAAAACAAAATGTTCGCATCACGAAACAACGGCGAGCAATTATTGATGTGTTAGAAGGAAAACATTTAACGATTCAAGAAATACATACAGAGTTAAAGAAACGCGGGTATCGCAATCTTGGAACGGTTTATAATAATATTGATTTTTTGATTGAGCACAAAATTATTACACAGATTTTCATCAATGGTAAAAAGCATTATGATTTGACGATTGATGAGCGCTCTCATAGTGCTGATTCACATATTCATGTCACGTGCAAAGTAAACAACAATATCATTGAAATCAATGATAGCAGTATTTTTGATTTGATTAAGAAACAAGAAATATTTAAAAATTTTGATGTCCAAAAATTACAGATTGTTGTTGAGGGTAAATGTATCCACTACAATACGAACCGTTGTCGTAGCGATGATGCATGTTTTATTAAAAACCTTGAAAGAAAAGAGAATCTTTAAGTAAAATAGTATGATGTTAGTAGACACATAAAAGAATGTGTTTACTAACATCTTTTTTGTACAAAACCCCATTTAAGCATGATATAATAACCTCAGGTGATGATATGAAACGCTCGATGTATTTTATGATTTTTGTATTTGTCTATACGATGTTACTGCGCATCTTGCTAAGTCTTACGCTTCCTTTGAAGCTTTTTGGACTTGGTATTTTTATAGATGCTTTGGTTATTATCGGAATTGGAATGTTTGTAACGTTAATCTTGCGTAAACTGTGGATGCAAAAAGTGTTTTATAGTTTATTTGTGTTGCTTTGGACAATTGTTGGAATTGCGGATTACATGTACCACGGTTACTTTGGTATGTTAACAACCCGTGCAAATGCACAAGGGTTAAGTTTTATGTCAGCTGAGTTAACCGTGGAATATGATTTGGCCATTTTGCCAGCAGTACTCGGGGCGTTTTTAGTTTTTACGCTTTTATTGTTTTTTATTATAAGACGTAAAACGCCAGATGTTTTGAAGCGTCAAGATTATGGCTTTTTATTGTTTTTAGTGTTTGTTCATGTTGTTATGCTTGCGCATTTTAATAGATATGAAGAAGACTATTCGATGGACTACTATCAATCAGATACGTTTTTATATAATGAAATGTATGATACATATGGATTCGCTTCTGATTATGGCTATTACTATTATCATTTATTAGATCTATTACGATTGCCGAACACCTATGATGATGCGTCTATTATCGAAGACTTAAATGCGTATTTTGATCAAAAAACCCCGCATCAAGCGAATGCATATAGCAACATGTTTCAAGGTGCGAATGTGATTCAAATCACGGTTGA
Source organism: Candidatus Izemoplasma sp. (assembly GCA_007116205.1). Lineage (GTDB taxonomy): Bacteria > Bacillota_I > Bacilli_A > Izemoplasmatales > Izemoplasmataceae > SLQR01. The sequence goes on from SKIY01000032.1 coordinate 3,016, forward strand.
GTCTTTTGATACGCGTTTTATTGACCCTGTTTTAACACCAACTTTATATACGATGCTTAATGAAGGCTATCGTTTTGATAATTACTATGTACCAACCATTAGTCAAGGCGCAACGTGTAATAGTGAATTTATGGCGTTAACGAGCTTGTATGCATATACCTCGCATGCACACTCTAACAACGTGTGTTACACTTATCAAGATACATTTTTTCCATATAGTGTCGCCGCGCAGTTAAACCAAGCTGGCTATAACACATATTATTTTCATTCTGGATATGCGTGGTTTTATCAGCGGGAAACGCTGATGCCTAATATGGATTTCGAGACGGTTAAGTTTATTGAAGATATTGAGCATTCAGTTGCATATGATCCGCTTTTAGATACGAATATGTTGCATTTTATGGATCAGTTTGTAGCGTATGAAACACCATTTTATATTAACTTATTAACTTATGGGTTACACGGTGGCTATCAACCAGCAGTAACAGATCATCACAACCCTTTAATTGATAGCGTGCACCAAGACACTTTGGATGAATCGATTCGTGTTTACTTACAAAAAATGATTGAGTTCGATATATTTTTAGCAGAACTGATCAGTCGTTTACAAGCAGAAGGTGTGTATGATGATACCCTTTTTACAATATATACAGATCATTATCCATTTATGCTCGATAAAACTGTGTATGAATCCTTTTTAGATATCGATACAACGAACCACGAACTTTACCAACAATCATTAATACTATATCACCCTGATATGGAAGCAACACAGTTTGATAAAATCGGATCGACTATTGATGTCGCACCGACACTTTTAAATCTCGTCTACGCTGATGCGGATTTTAAGTATTTCTTTGGACAAGATTTATTCAGTAACGCATCAAATTATGTTTTACTGCCAGATCTTTCCATTATTGATGGGGATAATCGGTATTATTTAAATAAACCTTATCAAGGGGACAGTGATCAAAAAGCTTATTTGAAAGCCCGTCTTGAGCTTTATATAACGAATTACCTAAGAAGCAAACACGTTTTACGGTTAAATTTCTTTGATACAAATAACACAGATGATTAAGTTCTTTATTTTGCATCGTTTTGACCTTTACTTTTACCATGCGTTATTATATAATTAATAACGCGTTTCAACTGTTTCGGTAGCTCAGTTGGATAGAGCAACGGCCTTCTAAGCCGTCGGTCGGGGGTTCGAATCCCTCCCGGAACGCCATTATATAGATATCGCCTCTTTGGAGGCTTTTTTTATTGAAAAACACTGATTGAAACGCGTCTTTTTAAATACGTTAAAAATACTGTCAAGGTTTCAAAGAAGCCCGTAATTTATCGCTTTTTCACTTGACTTTAAATCGTCACAAGTGGTATAATCGAAATCGTCATTAATGGAGGATTAGCTCAGTGGGAGAGCACTTGCTTGACGTGCAAGGGGTCGGTGGTTCGAATCCGCCATTCTCCACCATTGCGAGTGTGGCGGAATTGGTAGACGCGCATGGTTGAGGGCCATGTGGACTTTAGTCCGTGGGAGTTCAAGTCTCCCCATTCGCACCATTATAATTATGCCGAGTTTATCTATCACGCTATAATCTTGATTTACATCTTTTTTAAGCGGTTTTATGATAGATAAGCTTTTTTGTTTTAAGAAATAAGTGCTTATTCCCTAAAAATTAAAACGTGCAACAAATATTACCATAATGTAAACAAGTAAAGCCTTGTGAAAACCATTGGAATATACTATACTTAACTAGACAATATTTATGAGGTGAACATTATGGAGAATAATTTTAGAGCGAATTTAACAAGTTTAAGACGTGAAAACAATTTGAATCAGGAAGATTTGGCGAGAAAAATCGGTGTAACAAGACAAGCAATTTCTAAATGGGAACGTGGCGATGGGATGCCAGATTTTTACAACATCTCTCAACTTGCAAAAGCGTTAAATGTATCGATTGATGAACTTGTGGGTGAGGGGAGAAGCTTTAGTAAAAAAAACACGCATGATTATAATAACTTTAGTTTCAATCAATCTGGAGGTTTTTTAAAGAAGCTTTTGTATAAAGCGAAACATACTACAAACACAGAACAAGCAAAGCGTTTGCGTACAAAGCTATTTTTGATTGGTGGAATCGGGTTCATTACCGGAACAATTTTGAGCATTAGTGGATTTGTTGGTTTTGCGTCTGGCGCTATGAATTCTGTTGGAAATTTTCATTCGCAAGGTTCAACATTTAATCCATTGCCTTACATAGGACTATTTATGTCAGGTGGCGTGATTGCATCGATTAGTGTATACTTCCTTTATGCAGGATTTACGATTGTTGTTGCGGGGGCAACAACAAAGTATTTAGATACTAGAGATAAATGTCCTAAATGTGGTGATGAAATTGATGCCGATGAGAAGTGTTGTTCAAAGTGTGGCTATGATTTAGTTGAAAACGCTGAAAATAGATGTTTTTGTGGCAAGGTTAATCAACCTAAAGATCTTTTTTGTCGCGAATGTGGCGAGAAGCTATTAAAAGCATCGTAATTAAAGAGTATTCTAAAAAACGTTGTAATAAAACGTGCAGCTTATACAGATTAAAAAAAAGACAAAAAATGTCTTTTTTTATTTATTATCATGAATGTTTGATATATCAAGTTAATGATAATTATCTAAAGTGAGCAAGCAATAATCCCTACAATACCCCTTTAAGTATTTTACGTGCTTCACGCATTACATCCGGAAGTTTAATCGTTTCTTTTAGCGATTGATAATCTTCATAAGCATGCTTAAGTCCCTTTATAAAAGGCGTACTTACGTGACTGTATTGTTTAATTTTATCTACCGATAATACATTGTCATAATCAAAAAAAGGAAAAAATGCCGTTACAGGATATGTAAGCTTTTGTGGGTCAACCAACAGCGTGTTTGGCTTTTTACCAACGACCTGCCCGCAAAGCTCAACCCATTGTATAAAGGTAAGTGCATCGCTATCTCCAACATTATAAATGCCAGCAGGGATAACACCTTGCAAGGCTTCTTTAATTTGATTCGCTAAGTCTTTAACATAAACAAATTGAATCTTATTATTGGTTGCTGGAATAAAGATTGGTTCGTTTTGTTCGATTAAATAAAACATTAATCGCTCACGTAAAACATAGTTATCTTCACCATAAACAAAGGGTGGTCTAAACGCAACAAACTTATCTCTATCTAGTGCTTTTAATAAATACTGTTCCGCGTGTCTTTTATGATCAGCGTAAGCTTTAAAAGGAGATTCGCCTCCAAGGGGTGCAGCTTCTAAAAAAGGAATCTCTGACTTATTGATATCATAAACAGCACTTGAGCTAATATAGATTAATTTTTTCACTGTCGTTAAATCGATTGCATTAAGTAAGCCTTCAGCATGTTGTTGTGTAATTCCTGATATATCTACGATAAAATCAGCATGATGCCTCGAGAGTACTTTTCTTAAAGCAGCATGATCATTCCGGTCACACACAAGTTCCTCAATGTTTTTCATATTAAACGGCTTATTCCCACGGTTTAAAACAGTCACTGCATAATCATCCTTTAAGGCATTCACGACATGTTTACCAATAAAGTATGACCCACCCATAATTAATACTTTTTCCATATAAAACACCTCAAATATAATAGTATTATAATTATAACATTCATTTGTGGTATACTGAAACAGAATAAAAGTAGGAGTGTAAAAATGAAAAAATTAGAAAATAAAGTAGCAATCATTACCGGTGCGGCTCAAGGTATTGGAGCGGCATGCGCTAGAAGGTTTGTTGAAGAGGGTGCATCAGTGATATTAACAGATATCAATGAAGATAAAGGGTTAAAGCTTGCTGCCGATTTAGGTGAAAAAGCTTTGTTTGTCTATCATGATGTTTCTAATCGAAGCGATTGGGAACGGGTGCTAAAAGCTGCGGAGAAACAGTTTGGTCCAGTAAATATTTTAGTGAACAATGCTGGTATTGTTATTCAAAAACCTTTTGATGAAGCAACCGATGAAGATTTTCATAAAACGTACATGGTAAATCAGTTTGGTGTGTATTTAGGAATGAAAATATGTTTGGATTCGATGAGAAAAGGTAAGCGCGGATCAATTATAAATGTATCTTCGACATCAGGGTTTAGAGGTAAAGCAGGGTTGATAGCGTATAACGCTTCTAAATTTGCAGTAAGAGGGATGACAAAAAGTGCAGCATTAGAGTTTGCGCCTTACAATATTCGTGTCAATTCAGTGCACCCTGGATTTATACATACCCCAATGACAGACGATTTTATTAGTGAAACATACAAGCAAAAAGCAATTAATGATACACCGCTAAAACGCGGTGGAGAAGCTGTTGAGGTAGCAAATATGATTGTTTTTTTAGCCAGTGAGGATGCAAGTTTTTCTACGGGAAGTGAGTTTATAACAGATGGTGGTAGATTGGCATAGGTTAGTTGTTAAAACAACGGACTAATTTTTATCTTTTATTGTTTTAAAAATATGGTAAAATTTTAAGTGTAAACATAAAACCTATAACAAGGAGAAAATGATGACTTTTACGATGTTTAGTGTTGGGCATTATTTGTTTATAGCTTCGCCGTTTGTGTTTTGGGGCTTATTGCATTTTCAAACGAAGGATAAAACCTTTGAGCAAATAGAAGTTTAGGTGTTACGTTAAGTATTATTGGTGTGATTATTTTGTTGTTAAGAAACATAGAAATATGGGTTGTAAAGGGGTTTGCTTTTCATTATGAGCTCGTGCCTTTACAAATTTGTCACTTTGCCAATTTTGTTTTATTGATTGCTTTTCTTAAAAATCATAAAACATTGTTTGCATTTGCATGGCTGTTTAATTTTCCCGCAGCATTTATGTCAATTGTGTTCGCAAATGGACTTGAAAATTATGCAACGATATTAACCTTAAGGGGATTTGCCTATATTAGTGGTCATATGCTTATTGTTGCTTTATCATTATTTGCCTTTTCAAGTGGATTTGTAAAACTCAATACAAAAGTTTTAACAAAACTGTATTTCTTATTATTACCGCTATACATAACTGCGCATTTTGTAAATATGTTTTTCCATTTTGTGTTAAACAGTTCATCAAACTATTTTTATACAGTTCGACCAGAATCAGGAACCCCACTTGAACTGTTTCATCAGTTGGGAAGAAGTTATATGATTGGCACATTTTCAAGCAATCCTGTTTACTTAGTTTTAACAGCATTGTTTGGAGTATTGGTGACACTTGTGATTTATACTGCAACACTTTATTTAACCCCTAAAAATACTGATGAATCCGTTGTGTATTCAGTAGGATCAAAAACATAAAAAGAAGATATTGGCTAGGCATAGTCAATATCTTTTTAATTGAATGAACCCTTGAATATTTAGAAGATATCTTCTATAATGACAAGGCATTGGAGGTGAAAAAAATGGATGTATATGTCATATTATTATATGTTGGTATTATATTGCTTATTGGTTTTTTGTTTGGGAAACTTGTTGAGCAGTTTAAATTACCTGATATTACTGGTTATATTATTGCAGGAGTGATTATCGGACCTAATGTTTTAAACTTAATCGATGTTTCAGCCTTAGAAAGCCTAAGTGTTATCACGAATATTGTCTTAGGGATTATTGCCTATCAAATTGGCGCTGAATTATTTATACCTATTTTACGAAACAATGCGAAAACCGTCGTGTTGATTACTTTATTACATGCGCTTTTCACATTGGTTATTGTGTTTTTTGGTATATGGTTTATTAGTGGTCAGTTATGGTTAGCATTTGCTTTATCTGGATTATCGATTGCATCTGCACCCGCGCCGGTCATGCAAATTATAAAAAAACTAAAAGCTAAAGGACCTGTTAAGAAGACGGTTATTCCTGTCGTTGGTCTCCTTGATATCGTCGCAGTCATTGTTTTTGCTTTGTTTGCCTCGATTGCGGTGGGATTAGTTGATGGTAGTGCGGTGAATATCTTCAATGCGTTACTGTTTCCCTTAAGAGAGGTTGCTTTATCTTTAATTGTCGGTGTCGCACTTGGGACATTGTTAGGTATTATTTCTAAACTTTTTATTGAAAAAGCCGCTAAGCAAGATCGTTACTTAACATATTTAGCATTTATTTTAGCGTTTATTTTAGGATCAGTCTTTCTTGCAGAGCGATACCATTTATCACTAATATTAATCCCGCTAAGTATGGGGATGACGTTTACGAACTTAGTCGGTAAAGAATCATTTATGATTCAAAATGCAGCATTAAGTAATTTTGGAGGACCTTTCATTATTTTATTCTTTACGATAGCTGGACTTGCGCTATCACCGAGTTCAATCTTACAAGCTGGATTAATCGCAGGGGCTTTTATTGCTTTACGTTTTATTGGAAAAGTTGTAGGCACCTATTCAGCGGCATCTGTGACGTCTTGTCCGCCAACTGTGAGAAAGTATACAGGATATTGTTTATTGCCACAAGCGGGTGTAACTATTGGAATGTTGGTTGCGTTATCTGCGATATTACCACCAGAAGAGACGCAGCTTGTTCAAGCAATTGTGTTATCAAGTATTTTGGTATTCCAAATTATTGGACCGATACTTATGAAATATGGTTTAGAAAAAGCAGGCGAATCCCGGTTACAAATCGATGTTTTTTAAAAGCTATCTAACGATGGCTTTTTTTTGCACTTTTATAAGTGGACTTATGGTATACTATTTTTGATGAGTTACGGAGTGATGACATGAAAAAAATGATTACAGTGACAGTTATTAGTTTGATCGGCCTTATATTATTTTCGCGTTTTTTCTTTGGCGTGTACTTTTTAGATAATCTTAGTGCACCATCTGAAGTGTTTAAAGTGAGCTTAAGTACGTCGATGTTACTATATGGATTATTAACATTTTTCGGGTTTTTTATGGCCGTTACGGACTGGCGACGTCCTTTTGCACATTTTTTAAATCTGTTTATAAATCTTTATATATTTTTGTTTAAACAGCATGGAAATTATCGTCAGTTTGATGAGTTTAAAGAAAAAACGAATGATACGACTGCGATTACAGGGACTTTATTGGGTGTGCTTTATATTTTTACAGCGCTTTATATCATTTATCAACTGTATGGACTGCCCTTAGATTAATAAAAGGATTCATTCGAAAGTAAACGATATTTCATAGGAGGTCATGATGAATTCATATAAAAACACAAAAGCTTATTGGGATACGGTTTTTGAACATTTTAACCGTCCTTTTCCTGAAGACATCAGTACGAATATTCCAGTACTAGATGAAACCATTTTAAGTGTTGGGAAGCAAAATATGAACGCGCTCGATTTTGGCTTTGGAAGCGGAATGGTTTTATTAATGTTGGCGACGCATTATACGGGAACATTTACAGGCATAGAGCTTTCACCTAAAGCCTGTGATTTAGCGACGCGTTTATTCAACCATTATGGGATTGAAACGGCGACGTTTATTGAAGGATCATTTGAACATCTTAAGACCATTGAAGATGATACTTTAGATACATTTATTGCATCAAACATTTTGGATAATATCACAAAAACAGATGCACAAAAGTTGATTGAAGAAGCGCATCGCGTATTAAAACCAGGTGGGAAGATGCTGGTTAAACTGAATGATTATTATACTGATGCACAAGTTAAAGCGTTAAAACTGAAGCCGCTATCGGATAACTTTTATGAAGAACCATCAGGGCTTTATTTATATAATTTAGAAGATCATCGTTGGAAACAATTGTTCGCTAAATACTTTTATATTTTAAATAATGTGACGTTTGATATGCCTCAAGCAAACGCTAAAAACCGTTTATTTGTGTTGAAGAAAAACATCGAGTAAACTGAAAAATTTGTGATACAATTTTTATCCTTTGTATTGTCTTTTAATAATCAATGTGCTATAATTCCAATGTAATTAAATATCTTCAGGGCAGGGTGTAATTCCCGACCGGCGGTAAAGTCCGCGAGCGTAAGCTGATCAGGTGTAATTCCTGGACCGACAGTAAAGTCTGGATGGGAGAAGATAAAACGAGCGTTTTTTCGCGTTCTAATCCTATGCCCTAAGTTATTTAGGGCATTTTTATTTGTTGAGGAGGATATGCATGCAAAGCTACATGAAAGAAGCGTTAACCATTGCAAAAAAAGGCGAAGGCTTTGTCAATCCTAACCCTTTAGTTGGGGCGTTAATTATTAAAGATGATCGCATTATAGCAAAGGGTTACCATAAACAGTTTGGCGGATTACATGCTGAAATTGAAGCGTTTAATAACGCCAAAGAATCTGTAACTGGGGCAACGATGGTGGTCACGTTAGAACCCTGTTCTCACTATGGGAAAACCCCTCCTTGTGCACAGGCTATTATTGATAAAAAAATTAAAAAGGTTGTTATTGCGAGCAAAGATCCGAATCCACTTGTCGCAGGAAAAGGGATTGCTATGTTAATGTCTGCAGGTATTGAAGTGGATATAGGCTTGATGGATGCTGAAAATAAAGCGTTAAATGCAGTGTTTTTTAAGTATATTGAAAATAAAGAACCTTTTGTTTTAATGAAAAGTGCGATGACGCTAGATGGAAAAATAGCTTCTGTAGCATGGGATTCTAAATGGATTACGAATCAAGCATCACGGGCAAATGTACATTATTGGCGGCATAAATTATCAGCAATTATGGTCGGGGTAAACACAGTCATCCATGACAATCCGAAACTTACAGCTAGAATGGATAGCGATAAAGTTGCACAGCCGCTAAGAGTTATTTTGGACACGGAAGGTATTATTCCTTTAGATAGCTATGTTTGTAGTAGTGCTCAAACCTATGACACGCTGGTGGTGATCGGAGAACATGTTTCTAAACAACGTGAAGAAGCCATGCGTGCGACCGGTGTGAAAGCCCACCGAACAGGACTAAAATCTGGACAGCTTGATTTGAAACAGCTTATGAAAGATTTAGGTCGTATGGGGATAGACAGTATCTTGCTTGAGGGTGGTAGTACCGTCAACTATAGTGCCTTAGAAGCAGGGATTGTTGATCGTGTACATATGTATGTTGCGCCAAAGATGATTGGCGGGGCGCAAGCTTTAAGTCCTGTTGGGGGCATTGGAAAAGCGAAAGTAGCAGATGCTTACAAATTAAAGCTTGCATCAGTTGAGCACTTTGATGATGATGTTTTACTTGATTATCATGTGGTGAAGGAGGCGGTATAATGTTTACCGGTATTATCGAAGAAATTGGAACCATTCAACAGATTAAAAAAGGGCCTAAAAGTGTTGCCTTAACCATCGCGGCTGAAAAAGTCTTAGAAGATACGAAAGTCGGCGATAGTATTGCGACAAATGGTGTATGTTTAACGGTGACTGCTATGACGCGTAATGCGTTTACTGTCGATATTATGCACGAAACATTAAAACGGACTGCTATGCACAACATTCAAACTGGAAACCGGTTAAATTTAGAACGTGCTTTAACCCTATCAGCAAGGCTTGGGGGTCATATGGTAAGCGGTCATATTGATGGTACAGGCGTGATTATTTCAGTGCGTCAAGATGATATTGCTTATTGGGTTAAAGTTCAGACTACTAAAGCCATCATGAAATATATTATTGAAAAAGGCAGTATTGCGATTGATGGAATTAGTTTAACAGTGGCGACCGTTTCAGCAGACGCTTTTGAAGTTTCAATTATTCCCCACACAAAAGATGAAACGACACTTTTATCAAAACCAATTGGAGCGTTGGTAAATTTAGAATGTGACTTAATTGGTAAATACGTAGAAAAGTTATTAAACGCAAAAGAAAGCAATGGTATTGATGAAGCTTTCTTGAAAAAATACGGATATTAGGAGCGATACCATGTTTAATACGATAAAAGAAGCAATTGAAGATATTAAAAAGGGTAAAATGATTGTTGTGGTCGATGATGAAGACCGGGAGAATGAAGGCGACTTATTAATGGCCGCAGAACATGCGACACCTGAGGCAATCAATTTTATGGCAACCTATGGCAGAGGATTGATCTGTATGCCAATTGAAGCAACACACGCTAGACGATTGGGATTTGATCCAATGGTAAAAGATAACACAGATAGCTATCACACGGCTTTTACAGAATCAATCGATCACAATGACACAACCACCGGTATTTCAGCATATGAACGCAGTTTGACAGTATTAAAAGCGATTGAAGAAGATGCTAAAGCCAGCGACTTTAAAAAACCAGGCCATATTTTCCCATTAATTGCTAAATCAGGTGGTGTTTTAAAACGTGCGGGTCACACTGAAGCCGCAGTGGATTTTGCAAGGCTTGCAGGGTGCAAACCAGCGGGTGTGATATGTGAGATTATGAATGATGATGGTACAATGGCAAGAGTTGATGATTTGATTAAATACGCTGAAAAGCATGATTTAAAACTGGTGACGATTGCAGATTTAATAAAATACCGCCGCCAACAAGATGTCTATATTAAACGTGCAGCGGAAACCATGCTACCTACAGAGTTTGGTGATTTCCTAATGGTGGGTTATGAAAACACTTTAAACGGTGAACACCACGTAGCACTTGTTAAAGGCGAAGTAGATGCAGAAACACCGATTCTCTTACGCGTCCATTCAGAGTGTTTAACAGGCGATGCTTTACATTCTCAACGCTGTGATTGTGGTGATCAACTCACCGCAGCAATGAAAAAGATTGAATCAGAAGGCAAAGGCATTTTGTTATACATGCGTCAAGAAGGACGAGGCATTGGGTTAATTAATAAGATACGTGCTTATGCATTACAAGATCAAGGGATGGATACCGTTGAGGCAAATTTAGCGTTAGGATTGCCCGAAGATGCACGAGAATACGGTATCGGTGCGCAAATTTTAAGAGATTTAGGGGTACGAAAAATTCGACTCATGACAAACAATCCGCAAAAAATGCATGGTTTATCAGGATACGGATTAGAAATTGTCGAACGTGTACCGATTCAAACGAACCACCATGAACGCAGTGATAAATACATGAAAACAAAAAAAACCCGCATGGGTCATATATTAAAATTTAA
>SKIY01000019.1 GCA_007116205.1 Candidatus Izemoplasma sp.
CCGGAACCTGTATATATTGTACAGCATATAAATATGTTTCGCACCAATTTCTCAAAAAAAATTTGATAAAATGTTTTTTGAACAAGGTGCTATTTTATTATACCATAAAATAAAAAGGGTGCGCGCACCCTTTATTAATTTATTAGTTGCATTGAAACAATTTCACCGCGTTCTTCTTCAATAAACATTATCGCAGTTTCGCCTGTAGCGTATACGTATACTTCGATGCTTTCTGGTGTCACAGATAATATTTCAAAACTAATGTATCGCACTTCTGGATCGAATGTTTCATAAAAACCGATCACATCATCTTCAAAAAACATTGTGTATGCTCTACCTCCAGGTAAAGGGTTTGGTAGATTTGTTATGAGTAATGCGCCTGCGAAATCAGGGTTTACAAAATAGTGAAAATAATAGGTATCACTCGTGTAAACCGTATTAATTGTTCTTAAACGCATTGGAAAACTATTAACAATTCTACGGAAATTCCAGTTTTCATAATGTTCATCTAAGGCATCAAAAACCAACAGTGCATCCCTTAGTTCATCAGCACGTCCGTTGATGTAAAAACCATGGGCGTTACGATGATACGCAGAAATAACGCGAGAATGCTGTTTAATATAATTGAACTCTTCCCGTATTTGCGCAACATCACGATAATGACTAGGCAGTTCGTTAAGTTTATTCTCTAGCACAATTAAATCATAATGGTGATACCGGTCCATCATTTCAATCAGCTCATTATAGGTTCTATTGCGTTCGATGGTAATATTCAGTCCGATAATTGAAAAGATAAACATCGCACCGATAAGACTTCCCACCATCAAACGGAACATGAGCTTTTCAGTGAACGGTTCTTTATAGTTGTATTTCCGATCGTATTTCTCTTCTGCTAAAACAGTAAAAACATTATCGCTTTCATGCAAATCGTTTTGGCTCACGCGAATCATCTCCATTCTTAAGCGTAAGTACACCAACGATGTCATCAAACCATGCGCATGCTTATATACTAATATTAGCACATCGTTATGAAATTATCCCAATTTTTACTTTTAATTACAATATTTCGCAGTGATGTTGCAATAAAACAAGGGCTCTCATATAATAAGATGTAGATAAAAGGGAATAGGAGATGGTATAGTGACACCGTTTAAAACTTTAAATAGACGTAACAGTAATTCTGCGAAATGGGAAAGTGTTAAAGATAAAATGCCTGCAAATGACTACTTAGTTTTTTCTGTGGCAGATTCAGATTATGAAACCGCGCCAGAAATTAAAGCGGCACTAAAAGCACGTGTTGAACACGGAGCTTTTGGATACACAATGCTTGATGATGACTATTATCAAATCGTTCAAAGTTGGTATCAGCGGCGCTATCAGTTAAACATCAAAAAAAATTGGATTATTACCGCGCCAAAAGTATTAACTGCACTCAGTATCATTATCGATGGTTTATCTTCAAAAAAAGCAGCTATTGTTATTCAGACCCCAGTTTACAATGTCTTTTTCCCTGCAATAAAACAAAATGGCCGCAAAGTTGTAGAAAATAAACTCACACAAAAAAATGGTCATTATACCATGGATACCGAAGACCTTGAAAAGCACTTTAAAGCAGGCGCGGAAATGTTACTGCTTTGCAGTCCGCATAATCCTGTTGGGCGCATCTATACAACTGATGAGTTAGCCCGTATCGTTGCGCTTTGTAAACAGTACGGTGTTACATTGGTTAGCGATGAAATTCATGCGGATTTAGTGATGCCGAATCATCAGTTTGTTTCTTTAGGTAAATTTTTTAATGACTACGATAATATTATATTGGTTAGTGCCCCAAGTAAAACGTTTAATTTAGCGGGCTTACAAAGTGCAAACATCGTAGTACCAAATAATGAAAACCGTAAAAAACTGAAAGCTTATATGCGTAAGCGATTTTTATACGCCCCAAATGTACTTGCCATAGAAGCCATTAAAACCGCCTACACACTGTGTGATGATTGGGTCGATGCACAAAACATGCATATCTATCAAAATTACCAAATTTTGCAATCGTTTTTGAACCAGTATAATCCGGCGATTACCTTAACCAGTTTAGAAGGAACTTATCTTGCATGGATTGATTTTAGCTGTTATCAGATGAAAAGCGATGCTTTAAATGACCATTTCATGAAGTTTAATGTCGCCTTAGCCAGCGGAATCAATTATGGATTGCATTGTGATGGGTATTTAAGAATGAACTTAGCTTGTTCAAAAGCTCAGTTAGAAGATGGGTTAAGAAGCCTTAAAAAAGCGCTTGATGCACTATAAAAATAACGCACTTTCAACTAAGAAAGTGCGTTTTTTGTTTGTGATAACTGGTTTTTAGTTTCCGTTCTTTTTAATACCATAGCCTTTTTATTCAATGTTCTTAACATCATGATATGCGTACTAACACCTAACCCAATCACGATCAGTAATAGCGTTATGTAGATGTTTTGTACAAGATACATTGATAATCCCATCGAGAGCCAAAGCAACGATATTAATCCAATTTTTGATTTCATATCAATGGCTTTATATGTCAAATAGCTGTAAATGTAAATGCCAAATATTTTATGATTAATTAGCCATTTGTATAAACGTTGAGAGCTTCTAATATAGAAAAATCCAGCGAGTAAAAGAAACGGTGTTGTTGGTAGTAAAGGGATTATAATACCGGCTGCGCCTAAAGCCACAAAAAATGATCCGAGTATGGCATATAGTGTTTTTTTAAAAGTCACACTAAATCGCTTCTGACAACGGTATATTTAAAGCTTTAGCGATGCCTTCACCATAAGCTTTATCTGCCAAATAACAATGTTTGATATGTCTTAGTTTGATGGCTTTAGGTATATCTCCCATATGTCTTGCAGTATTCGCGAAAAGCACCTCTTTTTGGGCTTCACTCATAATCCTAAACAATTTACCTGGTTGTGTATAATAATCATTATCATCATCTCTAAAGTCATAGTTATACCCATCGCCTTCAATTGGTAAGGCAGGTTCACGCAAGGCTTTCGAATCATTCCATTCACCTTCGCTATTTGGCCAATACCCGATACGACTTTTAGCATTATCATCGACACGCATTTGACCATCGCGATGATAACTGTTTACTGGACATTTTGCCTGATTAACAGGGATTTGATTATGATTTACGCCGAGTCGATAACGTTGTGCATCTCCATATGAAAACAAACGGCCATGCAACATTTTATCAGGAGAAAAACCGATCCCTGGAACAATATTTGCTGGGTTAAACGCAGCTTGTTCTACATCCCGGAAATAGTTTTCTGGATTTTTATTTAACTCGAACCTTCCAACTTCTATAAGTGGAAAATCACTTTTATACCAAACTTTTGTTAAATCGAATGGATTGTATGGGTGTTTTTTTGCTTCTTCTTGCGTCATGATTTGTACATACATTGTCCAGCTTGGATACGCTTTATTATCAATTGCATTTAATAAATCATTTTGATGACTTTCACGGTCTGTTCCAATAAGCTTTTCTGCTTCTTCATCCGTTAAGTTATCAATCCCTTGGTCTGTCTTTAAATGAAACTTAACCCAAACGCGTTCATTGTTTTTGTTAATGAGACTATAAGCGTGTGAGCCATATCCGTTCATATGTCGATATGATTTTGAAATACCACGATCACTCATTGTAATCGTCACTTGGTGTAATGATTCTGGTAATAAAGTCCAAAAATCCCAGTTGTTTTTTGCACTCCGTAAGTTTGTATATGGGTCACGTTTAACCGCACGATTTAAGTCAGGGAAACGATGCGGATCACGGATAAAAAATACAGGTGTATTATTACCAACTAAATCCCAGTTTCCTTCTTCTGTATAAAACTTCATCGCAAAACCACGGATATCTCTTTCTGCGTCTGCGGC
>SKIY01000049.1 GCA_007116205.1 Candidatus Izemoplasma sp.
TATAAAGAAAAAGGGATAATTTGAAGTTCAAATGATATTTAATGGCTATTTTACAACATTTTTTCAATATCTTCACCCTCGCAGCGCGCGCAAAATAAAAACGCACAAATGCATGATGTGCGTTTTCGTCTTTGTTAATAGTGCTACAAAAGTTGTAAAATTTTAATAGAATCAATGAAAAAATTACATTTAACTTAAAGTTAACACTGTGTAGTTAATTAGAAAAATTCTTTATAAACCAAGTTGTTCGAACAAATCTGTTGTTTTTTGAACCTCTTCACCTTTTACAAAGAGTTGTTTGAATTTTCTAAACGACCGCCGTGTTTTTAAAACGGCGAGTTTGAAAAGTCTAATTCCCCAAGTTACTGGGTATAAAAATGGTAGATATTTTAACCAGGGGTAGATACCTTTCATACTAGCGTAAGAAGGAAACAGTAGTGCCAATATAAAACGGAGTCTTCCTTTATTTTGGAGTCGCCCTGATCCCATTCTGCCTACAAAAGCGTTAAAGTTTGTGCCTTTACCGTGGACACCGCTGGCTAATATATAGGTTGTTAATTCTTTATAAAGCGTCTCATCCATCGGGGCGTCTTTGGTGAGATTAGGATAAACATCGATATCAAAATACTGTTTATTCAGTATTAACATGTTTTGAAAGAATTTGTATAGACTGGCTTCTTGAAGCATCGTTGTTAATGTTTCTAAATCTATTTTTTCTTTATGTGCTTGTAAGTATATCCCGATATCTAAAACCGTTCGTAAGCCAACCCCTGTCCCATAAAAATGTTTTATCATATGATAGAGTAAATAACTGACTTCAAACTCAGGATTAAAAGAGTACCTATTGCCTTTTTCTTGAGCTGTTTGTGCCCATACATCTTTGAATAAAGGGGCGTATTTATCATTAAAATCTTTGTATAGTTTTGGGTGGACTTCAATCATCATCCCATTGACATGTTCAAAGTTATCGTGTTGTGCAGAATTAAACAAATTTTTATATTGATTGGCTTTTAGGTGTTTATGAGCCGCTTTTAAATCTTTACCCTCAATAAGCACATCAATATCGCCCATCGAACGCATATAAGGTTCAGGATATAACGTTTTTAAAGGGACACCTTTTAAAAAGATGTGTTTAATGTTGTGGGTATTAAAAAGTTCCGTTAAATCATTGACGACATGCATTTGTTTTTCATGTTGGGCGTTATATAAATAAAAGTCTTTTTGAAACGCTAAATACACGTCTTTGGGTAACTGTGTTTTATCCAAATATGCAAAAACCATACCTGAAAAACCATTTTCACGCGCAAGTTTATAAAACATGCGCGCATCGTCAACGGGTGCTTGGAATGGTTGTTTTTTTAAGGTCTGTTGAACAGCTTTAAAAAGGGCGGTTTCTGCTTGCATCAAATCACTCATCTCATTAGTCTTAATAAGGGTTTTCTAAAGAGTCTTAGAACATGCCAAAGTTTAACTTTACACCGGTATCTAAAAGCAGTAGGCGTAATCGTTTTCCCTTGATGTTTTATTGTTTTAACTTTCGCGACAATCGCATCTTTTTCAACCGTTTCAATCTTTTTTAAGGCATCACCACGAAAGTAGTAGCGCTTATTTTTTTGTTTAACTAAGCGGTGTAACACCACAAACCCATGATGTTTAAACAGATAAATATCAAACTTGCTTAAAGTGTCTACTTTGGCAAGTTCAACTTTCGTTACATTATGGGTTAAAAAAGGGCGCATACTACTGCCTTTAACCGTCAGTTCAAAAGTACCACCACTATGAATGGTGTCTTCAATAAGCGGAAGTAAATCAGTGGCGTCTAAACGGTGTTTTTTCATAAGACAATAATGTTTTTACTTTTTAACGTTTCAATAAATGCTTTAACATCTTCATTGGCAGTTTCTTTAGAAACGTCATAGGTTTCCATTAAAAGGGCTACCAATGCTTTTGGTTCTGCGCCTTTTTTTAAGCGTTCAAACAATAGTTTTCCAGAATCATTTAAAGTAATAATCCCATTAAAATTAACCCCTTCTTCACCTGTGGGAACAACGAGATGTTGATCCGCAACACTGCGCAGGACATAGCCTTCTTTAATCTTCATGATTTTCCTCCTTATAAAGTACATCGTATAGTGGTTTAACACTATCGATATGATTCGTTACGGTATAGCGGACATATTGCGCTTCATGAATCAACGCATCAATAAGGTCTAAAGCATTTTGCATTAAGCGCTCATCCCCTGGACGCATAGCGTCTTTCATAAAGCGTTTTAACGCCTCGTTAACCGTTAGGGAAAAGACAGTATTTGATGTACCACGGTCTAAAAACACAATTGCTTTTAATGGATATTGGACGTTTTGATTGATGCTGTCTTTACCAGACCACGGACTTCCTGAAACCATAAACTGATTATCTTCTTTATAGATTAACGGCTTATCATCATTAATGATTGAGACCCCTTCAATTGCTTTTTGCCAGTAACTGGCATGGGTTGATTTACCTGTACCAGAAGAAGCCGCAAAAAGGATGGCTTCATCATTTAAACAAATCGCAGAAGCGTGTAAGGGGAGTCGGTTTTTATAAAGGGCTAACTGCATAAACTGTAAACCACTTAAAACATACTCCATCTCTGCCAAATCTTTAACATGGTCTTTATGCAATAAGATGCGCTGTGTTTTATAATCCACAGTATGGGTCATTTGTATTTTAACGGCGTTATCTTTTGTGTAAACAACAAGCATCTCTTTATCACGTTCTTTATGTATATGGCGGTTTTTATAAGTGTAAGACGGTTTGTCAACGGGCGCTTGAATATGATCAACGGTGCGCACATCGATGGTATATTCAGGGAGTTCATCGGTGCGATATTTTTCAATGTTGTTATTAAAGTATCCTGTGTGTTCATAGTGAACACCAATTAAAATACCAGCAATTTTATAATGCTTCATGATTTCACCTGCCGTTTATAAAGAGCTAATGATTTTAAGTAAGGCGGACAATGCGCCGCATCTTTTTCTAGTAAACGTCGTGCGTAACACTGAATACAATCATCTTTTAAATGGCAGCTGTAACAACCGTCATAACTTTCAATTGCTTTATAAGTTTTAGCTAAACGTTTAAAGACATCAGAAAAATCTTCATTTATTACATTTTTAACAGGTTTATAAGCCATAGCACATGGCTGCATTAAACCTTTATAGTTAATAAAATAAGCACTTTTTAATGCTGCACATGTCGCATGGCTTGTACTCGTAGAATAGGTTTGACGCGCTTCAAACCCAAATGCTTTTTCTATTCTTTCAGAAAAATGCATAACCGCTTGTGGGTCTAACCGTAAGGCTTTATGTGAAAAAGCACCATCTCTTGTTGGACCGATGTATTGCGTATAATATAGTTTGGTATTTTGTGCCTTGACAAAATCAATGATTTTTTCAAGGTCTTCATTAATTGGCTGTAAAGGAATCGTTCTTAAAATAACATTAATGTTGGCGGCTTTTAGTTTTGCTAAAGAAGTCTTAAGCTTTGTAAACCCTGCAGGATCACTGGTGACGGTTTCATAGGTTTCATCACTAGCGCCATAAATCGTAATGGTAATTTGTTCAGGCGGTCTTTTTTTAAGCGTTTCAATAATCGTGTCATTCACAAAGGTCCCATTAGAAAAGAGCGTAATGCGTACGCCTAAATCGTAAAGATATGTATAAAGCGCTGGAAAATCTTTGCGAATGAATAACTCGCCACCGGTTAATAAAGCATATAATAAGCCTGCATCGACAGCATTTTTAAATATAGCTTTCCAAGTATCAGTACTTAGATCAGTGGCGGTTTGGTCAACAACGTAACACATTTTACATTTTAA
>SKIY01000002.1 GCA_007116205.1 Candidatus Izemoplasma sp.
ATTGGATTGATGGTGTACATCAAGGTCGTGTTCAAGCTGGCCAAGACTTAACTGAAGAAATCAATGATTCACCCCATGGGCCTAGTAGACTTAACCGAGTACCAAAAATCGGCATTTTGATTGAGGAGTAAATTATCCTTAATTAAAGCATTTTAGCAAAATTGCTAAGATGCTTTTTTGTTTTTTAAGCGTTTTATTTTATGATTTAATCGTTTAAGATAACTAACAATATCTTCTACTAGCGTTCCAGTAAAACTAAAAGCTTCATAAACTAACCCTAAATGAGCTTTTGAGTTGCGAAATTCTTTTTTAAATGCTTTTGCCATTGGAATGGGTCCGCACATAAATACATACGGATGATGACTTAAATCGATATCTTTAAGTGATAAAAAGCCTGTTTTATCACTTTCAAAGAACTTTAATGTGAAGTTCGGCCATTTTTTATCTAAAGATTTTAGGTATTCAAGGTGAACGGCCTCTGTCTTACTCGTTACTGTATAATACAACGTAATGTTCTCTTGCGGTTTATTTAATCCGCGAAGGTGACTTAGAAAAGGCGTGATTCCAATTCCGCCGGCAATCCATACCTGCGTTGAAGGATAATCTTTAAAAGTCATGTTCCCGTAAGGTTTAGTCAATAATATTTGATCATTAACATGTATTGTCTTTTTAATATCTGCGGTAAAATCGCCGAGTGCTTTTATGGTAAATATAACATCATCTTTTCCTGTCCCGCCACTTAATGAAAAGGGATGTGGCACAGCATTAAAGGGCGATTTTGGTATTTTTATAAATGTAAATTGTCCGTGTTTAAAGTCATATGAACGGTCAAGTTTGATAGTTATTTCTGTCACACTATTGTTCAAGTGCTGAATACTTTGAATAGTTCCTTTGTATTTAAACGCTATTTTTCTATAAATTAGCACCATATAAAGACTTGAGATAATGCCCGTTATAAACACTAACGTCATCCAGATACCCAATACTGAAAACGAACGCAATTCAAAGGAACTGATAAACACCGCATGGTATATCGCAAGTAAATAAGGAATAATCATTAACCGATGAATCATCGTCCAATGTTCATATTTCATATACTTTGCAATCACTGCAAAGACAATCAGTACGATAAATACATTTCTTGCATAGATGCCCATTGCCGCTGCATTAATGGGTACGTCGCGATAAAACTGAATAATAAAAGAAGCCGTTTGTGTATGCAACACCAACAAGACTAAGACAATCCCTGCAAGCCAACGATGGGTAAAATAAACGTTTTCAAGCCCTTTAAAAAGCTTAGTAACTGAAGTGTTTCTTGTCGATAAAAAGAAAACCAGTGTAAACCCTAATAAAATACTTGCCCCCAATGTCTGAGCTAAAACACTTTCTGCGGGTTGTGGAAAAATCGGTGTTGCCATTTGCCAAATCGCAATATTTAATCCAAACAACACCAAAATCATAAAAATACCTTTCCAAGCTTCTTTAATATATTTCATTTAATAAACCCACTTTCTTATTACTTATTACGATTATACCATATTGTAATCCCATTAAATTTAATGAGTACGTTTTTAACGCTTTGTGTATTCTAAGAATACGCTGTTTGACGAGTACTTCTATTTGTATCCTCTCTGCATTCATTTATTGATTGTAAATATATAATGTAATATAATTAAACTATCATTTTAAAATTATTGTTTAAAATTGAAAGGGGATTTTATGAAATTTACTTTTTATGAGAGAGCAAGTTATCTTTACGACTTATTTACATTTCCAAAGCTTTTATATGTTCGCGATGAAGACATGAAAGATTTAAACGCAGTATTAGATGATGAAGATACTTATAAGTATTTAGATTATGAGGCTTATCAAAAATTTGTTAATACGGCACAAAAGGATTTAGAACCCTATAAAGATCCTATTTTAGGTTTCTATGCTGATGAAGCAATTAGTAATTATGATTTTCCAGTACTATTGTTTAGTTCTTATTCTTTTATTGGTTATGAACATTTCAACGATTACTTAAATGACATTTTATCAAACCCTGAAGCAACGATTCAAAAAAAACTTTTGTACGCATTATACACCATCGAAAACAGTGATGCGTTACTTGATGATGAGACCATTTACCAACAAATTGATCATTTGCTTAGTAACCGCGAGGCACTACTAGCATTTATACGCACGATTCCAACAACTGAAAACTACCGTTGGATTTTAACCTTACTCATTGAAAACCCTAAAGAATATATTCGTGTTTATGGTAAACTTTTAAAAGACATTAAACCGATTTTTGATCGCTATGCAAAAGCATATGCACCAAAGATAGAAGCTTTTAAAAACGATATTATTGTCCCTTTACAAAAAGACCAAGAAAAAGCTTTTAACAAACTCACCCGTGAAGTTGTTCCTGTAGATGTATTAGAAGCGGATAATCGGATTTTAACCTCTTTTGTTAATCCCTATCGTTTCAGTATCATGCAATTTGGAAGTGACCGCTGTATTTTATGGACATTAGAGATGCAAACCGGGTTCAAACGCATTGCCGAGTTTGAACAAGATACCCCAAAAAATCGCGCAAAAGTATTTAAGACTTTGTCTGATGAAACCCGTTATCAAGTCTTAAAACACATTGCAAAAGGCAACACCTCAACAAAAGATATTGCGACTGCATTAAATGTTTCAAGCGCTACCGTCATCTATCATATTAATGCGTTTTTAACCGCAAAAATATTAAAAGTTGTGCGCTCTAAGCAAGCCCAATATGAAATTGATTACGACCGTTTACATACATTTTGGAACACATTTATTGAAGATTTAAAATCTTAATGTAAATAAAAAAACTGCACCTATTATATCGGATTTTCATCCAGATATATAGGTGCAGTTAAATTATAGCTACAATTTTTAAGGTTGGAATGCCCCAAAGACTACAAGCCATGTAAGAATGGTTTTAGCGACAAGCGATAAAATAATATACCCACGCTCTCCATAAAGATAGTTCTTAAATTTACCAATCCCTTTATATTGTAAGAACATATTGACAGGGAATGTATTAAACGCTAAGAAATACGTAATCAAGATTGCCCAAACAAACCCTGGTACTTGATCAAGGTTTGGATTGACACCGATATAAAACGCAATCGCAATCCATGGTGCGAGTCCAATAATAGAACCAAAAATAAATGGTAACCAATTTGTTTTTTTCTCTTTTTTATCAGTTCCTGAATTTAATAGTTCCATATCTAACCCAAATAAATTCATTGCTGCATTCGCAAGCGCAATCAACGCAAACATCGCGATATCACGAACGCCAAACAAAGATGAAATCAAAACAATCATAATCGACGAACTGAGTGCATACTCATACCAGCGTAACTTGTTAATTCCACGCTTTAAATCACTAACATACTTTTCTTTATACGGTATAGCAATAATAAAATGAAACAACGCAGAAATTAGTAAAAAGCTTGCTGCAAGTGGTAAAAATGGCAAATTAAACAATGTGTCAGTAGTTGTTAAAACTAGCCCTTCACCCTCAACAAATCCTAAATAATTCCCTACTACTGGGATCGTGAAAGTTCGCGTTCCGTCTGCCTCGACATTAAGGTTTGGGTAAATAAAGAACGCAAAAAGCATCATCAAAGTTCCTTGAACTAAATGTACGGTTCCCATAATTTTGTTAAAACGTATTAAACTTGGATATGATAACTTGTCTTGCGTTACTGCTTCTGTAGCCATGAAACCCCTCCTATAATAAGATAATATTTATTATATCACTAAATATTCCAAACCGTATTTTAATAAGCTTTAGAAATTTTCA
>SKIY01000025.1 GCA_007116205.1 Candidatus Izemoplasma sp.
AACAATTTACATTGAGGCTCTAATCTCAATAATTAAATCACGATACTCCGCAGCCTTTTCAAAATCTAAATCTCTTGCAGCTTTACGCATATCTTTATCTAGCGTCTTAATCAAATCCTCTTTATCTGCCTTAGATAGCTTCGCTATATCCTTAACACCTTCATCAATCGCTTCTAATTTTACACGGATTGACTCCCGTACTGCTTTTTTAATCGTCGTTGGTGTAATACCAAATTTCTCATTATGTGCTTGTTGGATCACACGACGGCGTTTGGTTTCATCAATCGCCTTACGCATCGAGTCTGTGTGATGATCAGCATACAAAGCAACAAAACCATCACTATTTCTTGCAGCACGCCCGATCGTTTGAATTAAACTACGTGCCGAGCGCAAAAACCCTTCTTTATCCGCATCTAAAATCGCAATAAATGACACTTCGGGTAAATCAAGCCCTTCTCTAAGTAAGTTAATACCAACCAACACATCATAAACACCTAAACGCAAATCACGAATAATTTCAATACGCTCTAAACTTTTTATCTCTGAATGTAGATACGCAACCTTAATCCCCAACTCTTTTAAATAAGATGTCAAATCTTCACTCATCTTGATCGTTAATGTTGTAATTAATGTGCGCTGGTTTTTCTCGATTCGGCGATAAATCTCTGAAACCAAATCATCAATCTGTCCTTCTTTTTGACGCACTTCTATAACCGGGTCTAATAATCCCGTTGGACGAATAATTTGTTCAATAACAAGATCTGTTTGCGTAAACTCGTAATCTCCAGGTGTTGCACTAACATAAACAACCTGATGAATTTTTTCTTTAAACTCATCAAAATTTAACGGGCGATTATCTAAAGCGCTCGGCAATCTAAACCCATAATCAACAAGCGTTTGCTTTCTAGCGCGATCGCCATTAAACATCCCCCGAACCTGTGGTAAAGTAACATGTGATTCATCGACAATCAATAAATAATCATCCCCAAAAAAATCCATGAGTGTTGATGGTGTCTCTCCAGCCTCACGTAAAGAAAGATGACGCGAATAGTTTTCAACACCCTTACAAGAACCCACCTCACGAAGCATCTCAAGGTCATAATTCGTGCGCTGCTTTAACCGTTCCGCTTCCACCAACTTCCCCTCAGTTTCAAATCGTTTAAGAGAAACCTCGAGTTCCGCCTCAATCCGGGCAATACCTTCTTCTAACTTATCCTTATTCGTTACAAACTGTGTTGCCGGAAACAACGTAATCACCGTATAATCTTCAATAATTTCGCCCGTGACAATGTCAAACATCCGAATCCGTTCAATTTCATCATCAAAAAACTCTATACGAATCGCTTGGTCTTTTTTATATGTAGGTAAAATCTCAACAGTATCTCCCTTTACCCTGAAAGATCCCCTCGTAAAATCCATTTCATTGCGCACAAACAACATATCTACAAGCTTATTAAGCAAAGCATCCCGTTCGATAATATCTCCTTGCCTAATGGTTAATGTGGCATCCCGATAATCATCAGGGTCACCAATCCCATAAATACAAGATACACTAGCTACAACAATCACATCTTTACGCTCTAATAAAGACGCCGTTGCACTATGACGCATCTCATCAATCTCATCGTTTGTTTGCGCATCTTTTTCGATATATAAATCTCGGCTTGGCACATACGCCTCAGGTTGATAATAATCATAATACGAAATAAAATATTCGACACGATTTTCCGGAAAAAATTCCTTAAACTCAGAATATAGCTGTCCCGCCAATGTCTTATTGTGAGCAAGGACAAGCACCGGCTTATCTATCTCGTTAATTACATTGCTCATCGTAAATGTTTTCCCTGTCCCTGTCGCACCCAAAAGCACTTGTTCTTTGCTTCCAGCGCGAATAGCGTCAATAATACGTGCAATCGCTTTTTCTTGATCCCCTTTAGGTTGATATTCCGTATGTAACTTAAATAAAGACATATAATCACCACCGTAAATATTCTATCATAGAACCCTTCTCTATGATAGAATATTGACAAAGGATGTGAAAGCAATGGATGCACTATTCGTCGCCATCAATGCCAAATACATACACACCAACAACGCAGTACGTTTGCTACACGCAAACAGCACACAAAACACAGACTACATTGAGTTCACCATCCATGATGAACTCAACCACATCGCTCAAGCGATTATTTCAGCACATCCAAAAGTAATTGGAATAAGCACATACATATGGAATGTTGACAAAGTGATTGCGCTAATTAATCTACTTAAAGATAAAATAAAGTCCCACATTATTCTAGGTGGACCAGAAGTCAGCTATGATACTAACCATTTCTTAGAAGTAACCCGTGCCGATGTTATTATAAAAGGCGAAGCAGAACACATTATTGATACATTAATAACCCATTTAATCAACGCTAAACCCTTAAAAGATATTCCAAACATTTCAACGCGCACCGTACATACCCCACTTACAGAGATAACAGACTTAACAACCATTAAATCTCCTTATAACAGCCCTAAAGACCTCAAACATATTCCAAATAAAATAGCATATATTGAAGCGAGCAGAGGGTGTCCGTATCGCTGTAGTTACTGTTTGTCTTCAAAAGAAAAAACCGTACGATTCTTTCCTACAGAAACCGTCATTAGCCATATAAAATACCTACAAGACAACGGTGCAAAAACTTACAAGTTTTTAGACCGTACCTTTAACGCCAACAAATCCATGTTTGCAATCATCGACTACATTATCAACACCCACAATCCTAATCAAACTTATCAATTTGAAATAACTGGAGACACTTTAGATCCAAAAATAATTGATTACATACATACCCATGCACCAAAAAATCTCTTCCGGTTTGAAATAGGCATACAGTCCACGAATGAAGCCACCAATATTAGTGTCGACCGAATACAAAATAACGACAAGTTATTCAATACCATAAAATCCATTCAAAAGCATGAGATTATCGATCTTCACTTAGATCTTATCGCAGGGTTACCAAAAGAAAACCTTACAACCTTCAAAAAAACGTTTAACGACGTCTATGCATTAAGCCCAAAAGAACTTCAACTTGGATTTCTAAAAATGTTAAGAGGTACAAAACTACGCAACCAAGCAACACTATACAACTATACTTACAATGCTTCACCACCTTATGAAATACAGTCAAATGCTTGGTTAAGTCCACAAGACATAGCAACGCTTAAAACCCTCGAAAAAACACTCAATACGTTTCACAATAAAAATCATTTCACACCGTTGCTAGAAACCCTGATCAATACACATTTTGACCCTTTTGACTGCTTTTTAGAATTATATACCCATTGTAAGGAAGAAAAACTAGACTTACATCACTATCAAATTGATGAACTCTTCAAAACTTTAGAAACCTATCTTCTTAAGAAAAATATCCCACTTAAAGCCATTATTGACCTAAGAATCCTCTATCTAAAACGGTCAAAAGTTAAACCAAAATTATACTTTGATACCGTAAAAAGTAAAAAAATAAAACAAACGCTATTTACCCACCTTGCGAAACGCCATAAAATACCCCTCCATATTTTCTATAAACACAGCATCATTATAGATGCGATTAAAAATTATAAAGTTGCACTTTATCAAAACCAAGAAGCACAAATCTATTCCATAAAAAAAGTTTGACAAAAATTTGTCAAACTTTTTTATTTTCACTTCAGTAATACTAACACAGATTGATATAGGTCTTCAATAAATAACGCTTCATCAATATTAC
>SKIY01000130.1 GCA_007116205.1 Candidatus Izemoplasma sp.
AGACATACTTTTTATCCATAATGTACTCCTTTTATTTCATGATGTATTCATTATACATAAAGAACCCGTAAAAATAAACCCTTTATGTAAACGCTTGTATAATTTTCTACGCGCAGGGAGGAAAGACCTTCATTTATTGTGGTATACTAGGATTTGATAGGAGTGAGTATAATGAAACTATATGAAGCAATAACGTTAGGTAATGTACCGCTTAGAAACCGTTTTGTCATGGCACCAATGACCACCTACAGTGGTCGCGATGACTTTCATGTATCCAATGAAGAATTAGCGTATTATGAAGCACGGAGTAAAACGCTAGGGCTTGTGATTACTGCGGCAACGAGTATTAACGAACAAGCGCAAGCTTTTTCGAAACAAATAAGTTTAAAAAACGATGCATTTATTCCCAGTATGCAAGTACTTGCACGCGTCATTCAAAAACAAGGTGCGAAAGCAGTGGTGCAATTACATCACGGGGGCAGAATGAATGAACCATCACTATATGAAGATAAAGCTTATATTGTTTCTGCGAGTGCGGTTAAAGCACCGCGCGATAGTTTAGCACAACCGCGCGCATTAGAAACAGAAGAAGTAAAACAAACAATTAATGATTTTGTGAAAGCGACAGAACGCGCGATCAAAGCTGGCTTTGATGGCGTAGAACTACACGGAGCGAATACGTATTTATTACAACAGTTCTTTTCACCACATTCTAATCGTCGCAAAGATGCTTATGGTGGAACACTAAAAAAACGTATGCAGTTTGCAATAGAGTTGATTGAAAAGACCAAAGCTTGCATAGATAAACATGCAAAGCGTCCTTTTATGTTAGGCTATCGCTTTTCACCAGAAGAACTTGAAACACCAGGTATAACGATTGAAGATACGATGGCGTTTGTTAAAAAACTAAAAACGTTACCGTTAGATTATTTACATATATCACTCGGACACTATAAGCAATCATCGATTCGTGATGTCAAAGATAAAACCCCACTTGTAGAAAAAATACAATCAGCATTAAACCATGAAATACCACTGATTGGGGTCGGTCAAATCGAATCGTTAGAAGATGCCAAAGATGCACTTACATCAGGGTATGATTTAGTCGCTGCAGGGATGCCGTTAATTGCTGATCCAAATTGGGTCGAGACGATTAAAACATCAAAACCAAATAAGCTTGTAAAGACTGATACATTACCAAAACCACTGTTTGATCGACTGTATAAAAACCGGCAACGGTTTGCGGCGCATGGGTATCACTTTGAACTTGAATAATTATAAATTCATAGTATAATTTATTAAAAGTAGAGGAGGGATATTTTGTACGAAATTGATTTAATAAAAAACACCAAACTTGCGAAGCAACTTGGCGGTCCACCAATCTTTTTAGATGGGTATTTACATCGTGTTGAAATGAATCATGAAACGTTAGTGCTCGATATTAAAATTCTTTCTCAAAATAACCCGAGGTTAAGTAGAGATTCATTGGTACAACTTAAATTAGTTGGGCTTGTTCGATTACAGTTCGACTTTCCTAGTATAAAAAACCAACTCATGATTATTCACGATTTAGATATTCGTAAAGAAGACCGTCAACTACACATGATTTTAGAAAGCAATACTGGTGAGATTAATGAAGTATGGTTTGAGCGTATTGAACTGATGCACTTAAATTAGTTTTTTTAAGCAAGCGTCCATTTTTGAAAAAAAACACGGAAGCCGTTATATAAGTAACCTATCTAAAGCCTTATGATTTTATTGTAAGGCTTTTTTGTTTGAGAGAGAGATTGTTTAAAGACTGTTTAGGTGGTAGAATATAAAAAAAGAAGGAGCTATGATAATGAAAAAATTATTACTGGTATTAACACTGAGTTTGGTTTTTGCTTTAAGTGCTTGCGCTAAGTCTTTAGAGGATTATGAAGAAATGTTAGAAGAAAAAGGCTGGGAAGTTGAAACCATTACGATTGATGAGTTCATGGAAGAGTTTTCACCGGATGAAAGCCTTGAAGGCGCTACAAATATTTTATTTGCGAGTAAATTAGAGTCTTATGGATTCGGATTTATTATTGAGTTTGACTCAAGAAGTAATGCAAAAGATTATTATGAAAGCATTGTTGATGATGAAGAAGATGCTGAGGATATTTTCATACATAAAGGGGTTTTAGTGTTTTTCGCATTGTCTGAGGACTTCTTCACCGATTTGGATTTAGATTAGGGACTTCGTGAAGCTATTAAAAAAATCTAAACATTCGATGAAAGAATGTTTAGATTTTTTATTTGATAACAAGGTTATTTAGTGTTGGTTTTAGATGCTTTATAAGCGTTAAAACCACCATCTAAAACGTATAGCTCTTTAGGAAAACGTGATAATAATTTGCGTGCTACACGTGCTGATTTTTTTCCGTTTTGACAGTATAAGTATAAATCTTGGTCTTTTCGCACGAGCGTTTGTCTTTTGTTTTTAAGGTAACGCATGGAGAAATTTCTTGCGCCTTTTATGCGGTCTTTTTCAAAGCGATCAGATTTTCTCAAATCGATGAGTTGTCCTTTCCGCATATTTTTCTTAAATACATCAACAGGGACAATTTTAATGCGGTGATACATTTTCTTTTTCATCGTTTTACTTGAAAACCACTGTCCAAGCATGACACCAAAGACAACGATGAATATAAAGGGAAGTATTTCTTGAAAGCCCATAGTCTCACTCCTAACAATGTAATTATAGAGAAGGGGGTGTGAAAAGTCAATCGTTTCAGCACTTAAAAAACTTGCCAATGACATCTAAAAATAAGAAAGTGTGGTATAATATAGCCATCAATATTTATGGATGTGAACAGATGAAAACGCAAGGTATATGGGTTATATATTTGACAGGGATCGCGATTGGTTTTGTGATGACGATGAGCTTTATAATCGGCTTTCGCCTTCAAGGTGAGGGGTATTTAAACCTTGGGGCTTTCATGTCTTATTTGGGGCTTTTATTATGGCCGGTTTATGTTTTTATGACGCTTTTCTTTAGCATAAAAAAACGTAAGAATCCCGATAGCAGTAAACGCATCCAGGCGTTACAACGGTCAAATTTATTTGTACCACTCGGAGCTATATTAGCAATTTTTTGTATACCTGTTATATATATGATATTTGGTTAAGGGGTGAATTTTATGAAACAAGTTGAGCTACTATATTATGATTATTTTAATGATCCATTAGAAGAGTATAAACGCTTTAAAGAAAACGTTAAAATAAGTAAACAAGCGTATACTTTAATTTTTGTTTTTATCGCGATTACGCTATATTTTGGATTAGAAATTTTATCAATTGTTAATACCAATACGTTTGATCCTATTTTTTATGCAGGGGCCGCAGTGCTCACTTTATTATTACCAATAGTTTATATTATGCGTGAAAAACGTAAATATATTGTTTTTACCGATCGTGCGTTAATTAAACGCAAAGGGTTTAAACGGTTTGTGATGATGCCGTTTGAGTCGATTAAGCAGGTCCAAACAGATCACGAAGACACCTTGGTTTTAATCGCAAATAATAATAAAAAGATGGTTTTAAAGATGTCATCATACGACAAACCGTTTGATAAGTTACGCGATGTATTAAACTATATGGGCTTTTTCGGTACAGAAGCTAAAGCATTTACGATTGATTTTGTGGATGGGGATATTCTTGTTGAAGAAGAAAAAGTGGTTATGGATGATGAT
>SKIY01000122.1 GCA_007116205.1 Candidatus Izemoplasma sp.
GGTATATATCATAAATTAATCTAAAAGGAATGCTTCTGCCGGTAGGTAGAAACATTCCTTTTTATTTACAGTAATATGGATTGTTTTGTGATATTAAGTTTTATTTAGATTTACGTACCGCAATAAGTCACAAACGGCGCAGGTGTCTCGGGTGCTTTACGATAAATATCAGGACTATGTGCATTAAAAGGAGTGCTTAAAGCAGTTAATAGTGCATTATAAGGTTCAAAATCATTTTCATTAACGGCTTTATCTAACGCTTGCTTGACAAGATGATTTCTTGGAATGATTACCGGATTGTGTCTTTTCATTAAAGTATAAGGGGTTGCTTCTTTTTTAATGCGGTCTTGCCACAAACGTTCCCACGCTTTAAACGCATCAGCGTTAAACAAAGAATTTTTAGGATAGTTTTGAAAGGTGAGAGAAGTTAGGGTTTCAGTATAATCCGCGCTATGTGTTTCCATCAGTTTAAGCAAAGTTTCAATGAGTGAATGATCACTTTTTATTGGTTTTGAAATACCCAATTTGTTTGCCATCATACTGTAGTAATAGTTTTCAAATATATGGCCATATGCACCTAAAGCTTCTTGCACTGCTTTAATGGCTTTATCATGATTATCATTGATTAAAGGAAGCATCATCTGCCCTAGCTTCGCTAGATTCCATGAGCCGATATACGGTTGATTACCATAAGCATATCTTCCTTTAGTATCGATTGAACTGTACACAGCTTTTAAATCGTATTGATCGATAAACGCACATGGGCCGTAATCGATGGTTTCACCACTTATGGTTGTGTTGTCTGTATTCATAACTCCGTGAACGAAACCAACTGTTTGCCATTGCGCGATTAATTTTGCTTGGCGTTTAATGATGCGTTTATACCAACTTAAATAGGGGTTAGTGGTTTTTTCTAAATCAGAATCATGGCGTTTAATCGCGTAATCTGTGAGTGCTTTTAAGGCTGAAGGGTCTTCTTTATATACGGCATATTCAAACGTGCCTACGCGTAAATGACTTTTTGCAACGCGCACTAAAACTGCCGCATCTTGTAAGCCGATCCGATTAATTTTGTCACCTGTATGAATCACGGCTAAACTTCGAGTGGTTGGAATGTTCATCGCGTGCATTGCTTCAGACATTAAATATTCTAAAAGCGCCGAACGCATTGTTGCTCTACCATCAAAGCCGCGTGAAAATGCGGTTTGTCCACTTCCTTTTAAGTGAATGTCATAAATTTGGTGATTAGATAAGTGTTCTAAAAGTAAATGGGCACGCCCATCACCTAAGATATTAAAGTGTTCATACTGATGTCCTGCATAGGCCATAGATAATGGTTTTATAAATGCGTTAGAGGTGTTTCCAAGTAAAAACTGCACACCTTCATTTGTTTGTAAGGTGCTTTTATTTAGGTTTAAGTTATTTGCTAAATCTGCGTTAAATAATTTAAATGAGGCATTAGAAAACACATACGGTTTTTGCTCACTAAAAAATATTTTAGGCAGATTCCGATAAGTATGTTGAATATTGAATCCGTAAGTTTTAGTCATAAAAAGCCCCCTTTTTATAGTCCCTATTATAGCATTTTAGGATATTAACAATAGCTGATAAGCGTTATTATTAAAGACGCTGAATAAAAAGGTTTTGAAAGATAAGATAGCTATAAAAAAACTGCATCTTTAACTATTAGTTATCTTTAATCTAATAGTAAGTGCAGTTTAGTAAAGTATGCTTAGGTGCTTTTTTTATGTGCTTTTGGTGGTGCTGGTTTAATTAAACAATGGGGTCCGAATCCAATCAAGTCTTCTCGGTGCATCTTTTTAAGCGCTGCTTTGACTAAAAAGTAATTGCTTGGCAACGAATATTGAATAAGTGCTCGCTGCATGGCTTTTTCTTTGGGATTTTTGGGTATGTAAATTTTCTCATTATTAAAAGGGTTAATGCCTGTGTAATACATACATGTTGAAGCGGTACCTGGGGTTGGATAAAAATCTTGAACCTGTTCTGGCCGTTGATGCGTTTGTTTTAAATACTGCGCAAGTTTAATAGCACTTTGCAAAGTAGACCCAGGATGTGAAGACATTAAGTAAGGGACTAAAAATTGGTTTTTTTGATGTTTTTTATTGAGCATATAATATTTTTTTACAAATGCATCGTATAATTCTTGAGAAGGTTTACCCATGTTTTTTAAAACATCATCATCGATATGTTCTGGAGCGATTTTTAACTGTCCAGAAATATGGTGTTTTACTAAATCATTAAAAAAATCAGGGTTTTTATCATACATCAGGTAGTCATACCGTATGCCAGATCGAACAAAGACTTTTTTTACATTTGGTAAACGTCTTAACGATCTCAAAATATCTAAATATTTATCATGTGAAACTTCAAGTTTTTCACAAGGCTGGTAGCCAATGCAATCTT
Source organism: Candidatus Izemoplasma sp. (assembly GCA_007116205.1). GTDB lineage: Bacteria > Bacillota_I > Bacilli_A > Izemoplasmatales > Izemoplasmataceae > SLQR01. The sequence continues at coordinate 2,425 of SKIY01000122.1, forward strand.
TATGCGTACAAACGCCGTGTTTTAATTGCTTTTGGCAACTGACTTCGTAGAAGTTAGCTGTAGGCCCTCCAACATCGTGAATATAGCCTTTAAAATCATTATCTTCTATCATGGTTTTAGCTTCTTTTAATAAGGAGTCCTTGCTTCTTGATTGAATCGTTCTACCTTGGTGAAATGTTAATGCACAAAAGTTACACCCGCCATAACAGCCGCGGTTAGAAATAAGACTAAACTTTACTTCTTCAATAGCGGGAATGGGTTCTTTATAAATTGGATGTGGCGAACGTTGAAACGGTAAATCATACGTTTGGTCCATCTCTTCTTGCGTTAGTGGAAGTGATGGCGGATTTTGTACAATAATATGTCTTTGGTATTTTTCAACTAGCGGTTTTGCTGTGTGTGCATCCGTTTGCTTATACTGAATATTAAAACTATTTACATAAGCCTGTTTGTCTTCTAAAACTGAATCGTAACTCGGTAGTTTAATCGCATCATCTGGTATTAGCGATGCGTTTTTTGTTTTCCACACAGTATTACGTAAAAAAGTTAGGTCACTTACATCTAGCCCTGAAGCTAAATAATCAGCGACTTCAACTACTGATTTTTCTGCCATACCATATAGTAACAAATCAGCACCTGAATCGAGTAAAATTGAGCGTCTAACAGCATCATCCCAATAATCGTAATGGGACATTCGTCTAAGAGAAGCTTCAATGCCTCCAATAATGATCGGTATGTTTCCGAAGATTTCTCTTAATTTTTTACTGTATTTGATTGTTGCGCGATCAGGTCGTTTATCATTTCTTCCACCTGGGGTATACGCATCTTGTTTGCGCCGTTTCTTTCTAACGGTGTAATGATTAACCATTGAGTCAATATTCCCAGCAGTTACCAAAAACGCATGTTTTGGTTTTCCGAGTGCTAAAAAGTCTTCATTATCGTTCATATTAGGCTGGGCAATGATTGCGACATTATAATTAAAACGTTGAAGTGTACGCGCAATAATTGCATGCCCAAAAGAAGGATGATCAATATAAGCATCCCCAGTAACAATAATAAAATCTGCTTGTTCAAATCCTTGATTGTGCATTTCTTCTTTTGTCATCGCAATAAATTTTCTCACAGCTATCACCATAGGGCATTATAGCATAAATAGTTAAAACGCTCTAGTAAATATTGTTTAAATGGTGAAGTTTGAATCGTCTGGATTTATGCGTATTTTATAAAGGATGTGTATCA
>SKIY01000017.1 GCA_007116205.1 Candidatus Izemoplasma sp.
ACCAGGATTATTCACATAAAAAAAGAATCAAGACCGCGGTCTTGATTCTTTTTTTATGTGAATAATCCTGGTAAGAAAATCACCAATACTGTAATGAATGACACAAACATAACGACAAGTAATATCCACGCCACGCGTTTCATAAACTTAACGCGAAAGCGTAAATCGGCACTTACATCTTCTTCACGCACTTGATAAACCATAATTAATCCGGCTATAAAAAGTGGTATAACCACAACACGAAAACCTGTGAAAGCACCTACAGTCGGAAATAATATGCCGAAAAGTATGGCGATGAAAAAGGCTAAGGTACCAAAAACAAGAAAAATAAAACCGATTTTTAATTGTTGATCTTTTTCCATTTTATTGCATCCCCCCAGACACATATATTATAGCGTTTCTTTAACAAATAAGAAACATTTTTATAGTATTTCTACGATATCATCAAGCAAAACGGTCTCACAATCAAGCATCAACGTACCGAGCGTTTTATCAGCGCCCAATATAATTCCTTGTACGCGTCTTACACCACCGTTTTTAAAAAGCGTTAGCGTGACAGTTTCTTGAGACTGCCAAGCGGCTTCAAAACGATACTGCATCAATTCGTATTGATCGGTAGAAAGTAGCGGTTTAGTTCTTTTACGGCGCTTTTGATAAAGCGCTTTTAAATCTTCACCTTGTTCGGGCAACGATTGAAACGGCAACCATTTTAACATCTTACGGTCTTGATAAACACTAGCCATGGTGACCACCTACTAACGTACTCCGCTCAAGCATTGTACCCGATGCTAAATAACTTGAAAGCCGTGCGACGCTCTTTTTACCGAACCGAATACGCACTGCATCAATCGTTTCCCAAAGCGCCTTACGCTGCGCTTTTTTATGGGCGTCTTCAAAGAAAGAACTTTGAAAAATAGATACTGCGGGTGTTAAATTTGTTGCTCTAATAAAAACACTGCGAATCGGATAGGCTTCACCATGTTTATGAAATAAAAACATCACTGCTTGTAAAATCGCATCAGGATCATCACTGCTAACGTCCCAGCTTAACTGGCGTGAAAACCCACCACCAATGGCTTTACTATAGCCAATCCCAAGATGGATGGTTTTCGCATGTTTCCGAATGAACCGGAGTCTTTCCGCAACCTCATCGCTCATTTCTAAAAAAATTTGCATAATCATTTCAGCATCATAATCTTTAAAAAGCGTTTGTCCCAATCCCACACTTTTCATCGGTGTATACACTGAAGACTTTTCGGAAATAACGGATAAATCAATGCCGTGTGCATGGTAATAAAGTTCTTCACCAATCACACCAAACAGCTTTTTTAAATGTTTTTTGTTTGCGTGTGCTAAATCATAAACCGAAAAAATATTTAAGCGGTTTAACCGAATCTCCATGCGTCTCCCAATCCCCCACATATCCGATAAAGGTTTTACTGGCCACAATTTTTCAGCGACATCATCGTAGTGTATGTGTGCCATTCCGTCAGAAGCTTTTTTACTATATAAGTCTAAAGCAAGTTTAGCCAACAACAAATTATCCCCAATCCCACAGGTAGCGGGGACTTTGGTTTCTTTTAAAATGGTTTCTAAAATCATCCGAGCAATGCTGCGAACATCTTTTTGGTAATAGGTTAAATAGTTGGTCAAATCTAAAAATGCTTCGTCAATACTATAAATATGTAAATCTTCTTCCGCAACAAACCGTAGATATATTTCAGTAATCCGTGCGGACATTTTAACATATTCACGCATACGTGGTGAAGCAATAATTAAACCAGCTGTTTGTTCAACCTCATGCAATCGACACCGCGAAGGCATCCCACGCGCTTTTAAAAACGGCGTGACCGCGAGTACAATTGAGCCACCACCACGCCCTTTATCCGCAACAATAAGCGGTGTTTTGAAGGGGTCAAGGCCGCGCAACGCACACTCTACAGACGCAAAAAAACTTTTTAGATCAATACAAATAATCGATCGTTTTATTTTATACGCTTCCATAAAACCCTCCTTTTTTATTTAAGTATAAGGAAGATTTTTTACAATTATAAGCATTGACTTTCACCTAAAATTTTGAAAGAAAAGAGCCGTCTACATGAACGGCTCTTTAAAATATTTTTAAACTGACTCAATCCTTTATTCAGTAAACAATGAAATATATTGCATCGGTCGCGAATCATCGGCATCAATCCCAGAATTAAATGACCGGTTTTTAAATAACTTATCAAAATCGAATACAATATCTTCTTTAATATATTTAGAAACAGTATTTACATACCGCACGGCATCCTGATAGGCATCGAGATAACAATCATCTACTGTTTTATGACTTGGATGATTGGTAACTGGGTGGTACCACGTTTTGCGATTTCGATTTAAATAATCATAACCTTTCAGCGGCAACTTTCGAAAAGAAAAATCAATAAAGAAAAGATCACGGGTTTTATTAAAGCGATCAAAAAACTTAAAAAGATAGCGTTTAATACCAGTGCGGTCTTTAATCATATGGCGTACGACCCATTTCATCCGGCGATAACTTTTCGCAAACAGCGCACCACCACCAGAGATATGCAATGTTTCATAAATGACCGTTTCCATCATATCCGCTATTTCCTTCGGAACGCGCTTTAACGGTAACGCGGACGCTAAACGATAAAGATGCGCCTTTTTTTCCGTATCTTCTTCAATTAAACAAGCATCAATGCGGCGTTCAAACCGGAGGTGCAACCCACGCATTTTAAACGTTTTTTTATCGTTTGCATCATAAACCCCAACGTGATGATAAACATATGGATGTATATTTGTATCAAGGGCAAAGTGTAATAAAAATCCTACGTAAAAGCTGTATAAACGCTCTGAATAATGTTGTTTCACATAGTTAGTCATGGTTACGAAGAGGGTGTTAATATTCGTATCATGAAGACGATCACCAAGCATTCGCGCGTGTTTAAAGTACTGATTAAAGACTAAATAATAAAGTGGATCTGGTCCTTGTGACCCTAACATGACATACGGCTCTAACAAGTCTGATTGCGCTTGAGAAAACTCCTTGGCCAACCGTTGGTGCATGTAAATATCAGCCACGTCTTAACGCCTCTAACTTCGCTTTGAAAGGCTTCGGCAACTCAGCTTCAAAAGTCATTGATTGATCGGTAGAAGGATGATTAAGGGTTAGAACTTTGGCATGAAGATATTGCCCATAGGCAGTATCTGTTTTTTTACGACCGTATTTAGGATCACCAACAATTGGATAACCAATAAAATTCATATGGACGCGAATTTGATGGGTACGACCCGTTTCTAACTGACAAGCAATCAAAGTATGTGCATCAAAGCGTTCAATCACTTGAAAATGGGTGATGCTCGCACGTCCCGCATCAACGACATTCATTTTTTGTCGGTGTTTTGCGTCGCGTCCAATCGGTGCATCTATTTTACCGTTATTATGTGGAATAACGCCATCAACTAAAGCAACATACTCGCGTTTAATCGCATGTTTTTTTAACGCTTTTTGCAACGTTTTTAACGCAGCATCATGTTTTGCTACCACTAATAAACCACTAGTATCTTTATCAATCCGGTGCACAATCCCTGGACGCACAGTGCCCCCAATCGCCTGTAAATCTTTGATTTGATAAAGCAGTCC
>SKIY01000035.1 GCA_007116205.1 Candidatus Izemoplasma sp.
AATCCTTTTAAATCACCCGTTTTTTTTAGAAGATTTAACCATCACCCCCATCCCCGTTTCTCATGATGCTACCTGTACAATTGGTTTTATCATTGACAACACGACTAAAAGACTGGTTTATATGACCGATATTGGCTACTTACCAGAAACAGATTACGAACGTATTCGCAATGCGGATATGTATCTATTCGAAGCCAATTATGATGTCTCTTTACTATTTTCATCAGCGCGTCCTTACTATTTAAAACGACGCATTGATTCTATTAAAGGGCATCTATCAAATGCGGATTCAGCATACCATTTGACGCGACTTGTTGGTGAAAAAACCAAAACCATTGTCTTAGCGCATCCCTCACAAGAATGTAATACAGAGTCCCATGCATTAGAAACATTTAAAGAAGTGTTTCAAAGTTACGATATGTCACTTGAACGCTTTGATGTCATCGTTGCAAAGCAACACGAACCAAGTAAGATTATTAAACTTTAAAGGAGTTGTTTTATATGAACCATGAAACTATTATTAAAAATGTGTGTGCAAAAGTGTTTTCTTTACCCGAATCTGCTATTAGTTTAAACAGACGGTTAATGGGGGGCATGTCAAACTACACATATGTCATCGATGTAGATGGAACTTTATACACCTTTAGAATTCCTGGTAAAAACGCCGAACAATTTGTAGACCGAGAAGTAGAAGCCTACCATTTATCACTTATTGAACCGCTCAATTTAAACAACGAGACCATTTATACGGACACAGAAAACGGGTATAAAATTGCTAAATATATAAAGGGTCAGCCACTGCATGAACGCAACCCACTAGAATATTTAGAAGCGGCCGCAAAAGTATTGCACACCATCCATGATAGTGCAATTACTTCAAAGTATAATTATGCACCATTTAACCGATTAGAAAAATATGAAAAACTTGTTAAGGCCTATGATCACGAACATAGTGAGCGCTATTATACTTATAAAAACAAATTATTAAGTCAAGACACCTTTTTATCGCAGTTTCCTAAGACCCTCACCCACGGTGATGCGCAAATTAGTAATTTTGTCGTCACTGAGAACGCACTCAAATTAATGGATTGGGAGTTTACTGGGATGAATGATCCTTTTTATGATATTGCGTGTTTCGGCAATAACGATTTTGATCATGCGTTAGCTTTATTGCCTGTCTATTTAGGTCATGAACCTAGTGATGATGAACATAACAGACTGCATCTATGGCGCATTTTTCAATGTTTACAGTGGCACAACGTTGCACTTTATAAAGAATTTATCGGGTTATCAAAAGATTTAAGCGTAGATTTTAAAAAAGTTGCCGGTATGTATTTAGATAAAGCTGAAAAACTTATCGCTAATTTGAAATAACACATCTGATTTTCTAAACTAAGAGAAAACACTAAAAATGTAAGTGTTTTCTTTTTTTTATTTCATAGATAACATGTTGTCTTAAAAAGGGTTATGTTGTATAATTTTGTTGTATGACAACATTGTAAAAAAAATTAATTGGAGGTAGTTTAGATGGCGACAAAAAAAGTGTTTCAGTCAATGGATGGAAACCAAGCTGCGGCGCACGCTTCGTACGCTTTTACAGAAGTAGCTGGAATATACCCAATCACACCATCATCACCGATGGCTGAATTAACAGATTTATGGGCATCTCAAGGAAAAAAGAACTTATTTGGTATGCCTGTTAAAGTCATTCAAATGCAGTCGGAAGCCGGTGCTGCGGGAACGGTTCATGGTTCTTTACAAGCAGGCGCGCTCACGACCACATACACAGCTTCACAAGGGTTATTATTAAAGTTACCAAACATGTACAAAATTGCAGGAGAGCTTTTACCAGGTGTTATTCATGTTTCTGCACGTAGTATTGCGGTACAAGCACTTTCTATTTTTGGAGATCATCAAGATGTAATGGCAGCGCGTCAAACTGGATTTGCGATGCTAGCATCAGGGTCTGTTCAACAAACAATGGACTTAGCTGGTGTGGCACATCTAGCAGCGATAAAATCAAGCGTACCGTTTTTACATTTCTTTGATGGGTTCCGGACATCTCATGAAGTGAATAAAGTAGAAGTTATGCCTTATGAAGTTTATGACCGTCTATTAGATAAAGAAGCAGTTCTTAAATTTAGAAGACGGGCATTAAACAGTCAAAACCCAGTAACACGTGGTTCAGCACAAAACGATGACGTATACATGCAAACACGTGAATTACAAGAAAAATTCTATACCGATATTCCTGATATCGTTAATGAATATTTAAGTGAAATTAGTAAAGAAACTGGAAGAGACTATGCACCGTTTGTCTATTATGGAGACAAAGCAGCTGAAGACGTAATTATCGCGATGGGGTCTGTCACAGAAACGATTCGCGAAACTGTAGATTTCTTAAACAACCAAGGGCGTAAAGTTGGATTATTAACCGTCCATTTATACAGACCATTCAGCGCTGATTATTTCATTAAAGCTATGCCAAAAGGTGTTAAGCGTATTGCCGTACTCGATCGTACAAAAGAAAATGGTTCAATCGGAGAGCCTTTATTCTTAGATGTTAAGAGTGTTTATTACGGAACCGATAACCCGCCACGTATTATTGGTGGACGTTACGGACTTTCAAGTAAAGACACAACACCGGCGCAAATTGTTGCGGTTTATGATAACTTAGCTAAAGAACAAAAAGACCGTTTCACCATTGGTATTCAAGACGATGTCAATCATTCGTCACTTTCAGTCCCTAAAGAAATTGACGTTGCTGATAAAACAACTACGGAATTATTATTCTTTGGGTTCGGTAGTGATGGTACTGTTGGCGCAAGTAAAAACACGATTAAAATTATTGGTGAAAATACAGATTTATATGGTCAAGCGTATTCTAGTTATGACTCGAAAAAATCTGGTGGCGTTACCCGTATGCATTTACGCTTTAGTGAAAAACCGATACGTAGTACATACTTAGTAAGTCATCCACACTTTGTCTCATGTTCTAAAGACTCATACTTAAATCTTTACGACATGTTAGGTGGATTACGACCGAAAGGAACATTCTTACTTAATACCATTAAAAAACCAGAAGACGTAGAAGCATTACTCCCAAATAAGGTAAAACGTCAACTGGCAGAAAAAGATGCTAAACTATACATCATTAACGCCGTAAAACTTGCTGAGGATGTAGGGTTAGGTGGTATGATTAATACCATTATGCAATCGGCATTCTTTGCGCTTAATGAGCATATTATGTCTTGTGAAGATGCGCAAGCGTTGATGAAATCATATGCTGAAAAAGAATACAGCCGTAAAGGGAAAGAAATCGTTGAGAAAAACTTTGCAGCAATTGACAAAGGTAAAGAAGGATTAACACAAATTGATGTTAAACCGGAATGGAAAGATCTAAAAGACGATGTGAAAGAAGTCGATGCGTCAAAACCTAAATACGTGCGAGAAATCGCTGAACCAGTAAATGCAATTGAGGGCTATAGCTTACCTGTAAGTGCGTTTGAAGACTATTATGATGGTACGATGGTGAACGGGTCAAGTGCGTATGAAAAACGTGGTATTGCAAACTACATTCCACAATGGATTGATGATAACTGTATCCAATGTAACCAATGTGCATTCGCATGTCCACATGGTGTCATTCGCCCATTCTTACTGACTGAAGAAGAAATGGAAAAAGCACCTGATGGTATTAAAACCGTTGATGCACGCGGTAAAGGACTAGAAGGACTGCAATATAAAATTCAAATTTCGACACTTGACTGTACTGGTTGTGCTGTCTGTGTACAAGTTTGTCCAGCGAAAGATAAAGCACTTGAACTAAGTCCTATTGGTGATGAAATTGAAAAAGGTGAAATTGATAACTCAAACTACTTATTTAATGAAGTTTCATACAAAGATAACCTTGTTCAAAAAACCAATGCGAAAAACTCACAGTTCGCGAAACCGTTATTTGAGTTTAGTGGTGCGTGTGCCGGATGTGGTGAAACACCATACATCAAGCTCGTCACGCAACTGTTTGGGAACCGCATGATGATTGCCAATGCAACAGGATGTACCTCGATTTATGGTGGTTCATTCCCAGCGACACCATACACAGTCGACATCGATGGCCGCGGACCTGCGTGGGCAAATAGTTTATTTGAAGACAATGCTGAATTCGGCTTTGGTATGCGCCATGCGCAACAAGCAATTCGTGACCGTCTCCAAACACTTTTTGTTGAAAATAAAGCATCGATGCCAAAAGAAATTACTGGCTTACTTGAAGAGTGGGTTGAAAACCGTGAAGATGGCGAAAAAACCCTAGAACTTTCGAAAAAAATTCAACCATTAATCAATGATTTAGACGGTGACATTGGCGAAGAACTTAAAGCCATCGCACCATACCTAGTTAAACAATCAAATTGGATCATTGGTGGTGACGGATGGGCTTACGATATCGGCTTCGGCGGATTAGACCACGTGATTGCAAATGGTGAGGATATAAACATCTTGATACTAGATACTGAAGTGTACTCAAACACAGGTGGACAATCAAGTAAAGCAGCCGCTACAGGATCAATTGCAGCCTTTACTGCATCAGGTAAAGACGGTAAGAAAAAAGATCTTGCAGCGATTGCGATGAGTTACGGTCATGTGTATGTTGCACAAGTTTCACACGGCGCTTCACAACAACAAGTATTGCGTGCAATTCGTGAAGCTGAAGCACATGAAGGACCATCAATTGTTATTGCCTACAGCCCATGTATCGCGCATAAAATTAAAGGTGGTATGACCTATTCTAACGAACAAGCAAAACTTGCGACAGAATGTGGTTATTGGCCGACTTTCCGCTTCGATCCAAAACTTGAAGCAGAAGGTAAAAATCCATTCCAAATCGATTCAAAAACACCGAAATGGGATAAATACCAAGATTTCTTAATGAATGAAGCGCGTTATGCACAACTTGTCGATATCAATCCAGATAAAGCAAAATCGCTTTATGAAGGCAACTTAAATCAAGCAAAACGTCGTTACAAAATGTATCAACGCTATGCAGCTATGGATTACTCACTCGATAAAGAATAACAACCAAGGCACAGGTCACACTGTGCCTTTTCCTTTATACAAGGTGAAAGCGCTTGATTTTATGCGCAAAAACATATATAATATAATACTAATACATCTAAAGTGGTGATTTTATGGAACAACAAGTCGATCTCATATACATTTTACGTGGACTGGCATTGACAGTTCTTTTTGTCGGACTGATAGGATTTGAACGCCAACGCCGTAATAAGATTGCCGGCTTAACAACCCATGTCTTAGTTGCACTCGGCGCTGCTGGGCTAACGATGGTTCAACAGCATATGGTACAAGATGCCATTATGTTTGTTCGAGAAAATCCTGATATTGCTGCACATGTAAACATTGAAAGACAACGTATCGTTGCCCAAATTGTTTCGGGGATCGGGTTTTTAGGAACCGGTGCTATTATTAAAACCAATGGCTATATTAGTGGGTTAACAACCGCTTCAACGCTATGGATTGGAGCGATAATTGGGATTATTTTCGGCTATGGACTTTGGGAACTGGGGATCACATTGTCATTGTTAACTTTGTTCGTACTAACAATCATAAAAAACTTCTTCCGACATATGGTAGAAGACTCAACACATTAAATCTAAAGATGCTGCCTTTGCAAGCATCTTTTTTTATGAAAAATTATATCATATCGTTAGCAATACGCCGTACTTTCATATACAATAATAATGGACTCAAGGAGGTAATAATATGGCAATATTAAAAATAGAAAACCTACACGCTAAAGTGGAAGGTAAAGAAATATTAAAAGGCGTAAGCCTCACAATAAAAGGTGGAGAAACCCATGCTATAATGGGACCCAATGGAACAGGAAAAAGCACACTTGCAAGTGTGATTATGGGACACCCGCGCTATGAAGTCACAGAAGGGTCAATAACCCTTGATGGTGAAGACGTTTTAGAGATGGACGTTGATGAACGTGCACGCGCTGGTTTGTTTTTAGCGATGCAAGCCCCAGCAGAAGTGCCAGGGGTAACCAATAGTGACTTTATTAAAACCGCTATGAATGCACGTTTAGACGATGAGAATAAATTATCATTGTTTAAGTTTATTCGTAGTTACGATAAAGCGGTTCAAGAGTTAAAGATGAGCGAAGATCTACCACACCGCTATCTTAATGAAGGCTTTAGCGGGGGCGAGAAAAAGCGCAATGAGATTTTACAGATGAAAATGCTGAAACCAAGCATTGCTATTTTAGATGAAATCGACTCAGGACTTGATGTCGATGCGTTAAAAGTTGTTGGTGACAACGTCACTGAAATGAAAAATGATAACCTTGGATTATTATTAATTACGCATTACCAAAGACTGCTTGATTACATTAGTGCAGACACCGTTCACGTAATGATGCAAGGCCGTATTGTAAAATCAGGTGGCATTGACTTGATGAAAAAAATCGATACACAAGGGTATGAATGGATTAAAGAAGAACTTGGCATTGAAGATGAGCGCGTGATTCCCGAAGATGACGATGAGCGTATTATGCTCGGAACATGTGCGACGAAAGAAGCACTTGAAGAGTAATGCCAATCGAACCTACGCATGCGTTAAAAAAACGGATTAAAACCCTTGAAAATGTAATTGTTGTTGAAGATGGAGAAATTATCGAGCAACGCTTAGATGAAACAATGCAACTGATTAACATCACAACAAAACCAAGCAACCACGTTGCATTATGTAAAGAAACATCTAAAATGGTGCAACTTAACGAATCAACACGAAACAGCTTTTTAAGCTTAGATATTCCAAGCAACAAAACCTTTAAAAAACCACTACACCTTTTCTTCATTGCAAATAAAAAAGCAGTGGTTCATAAAACCGCTATTCATGTCGCAGAAAATACGCAGTTCAAACTATTTGAATCAGTGACAGGCTATGGCGACCAAACGATTAATTATGTTTCAGATACCCATTTAGAAGCAGATGCACAGCTTACTTACACCACCTTATCAAGTGGTGATAAATCCGTCGCAAGTGCCATCGTACGTAATGCAGCCTTAAAAGCGCGTGCAGTAATAACATATACAAACGGTGTGTTCACCAACGGCACGACGAATCAAGAAAACCACGTCTTATTAAACGGCGCAGCAGCTGAGGGTATTGCTAAAACCATCGCATTAACTTCAGACACCCAAGAAACCCTCATTAAAACCACCGTCGAACATCTTGCACCAAAATCAAAAGGCCTAATAGAACACTATGGCGTTGCGAATGATGCGAGCACGTTGATTTTTGAAGGGGTCGGAAAAATCCATAAAAACATGCGCCAAAGCGAAGCGAGACAAAGCAATAAAGGTGTTGTGATTGGTGCACAAGCACGGCTTGATGCAAACCCACTATTGCTTATCGATGAACATGATGTAGAAGCAGGGCATGGCGCTGCAATTGGTCGTATTGATGAAGATCAACTATACTATCTCATGAGTCGCGGCTTAAATCTTCGAGAAGCTGAAAAACTCATTATTAATGGGTATGTTGCCCCGTTACAAAAAATCATTGAATCAGAGACCATTAAAGAGCATGTCAACACATTGTTAAGTCAAAAAATACAGTAGGTGATTAGATGCAAAACCGTAAAAAAGATTTTCCTATCTTAAACAAGCAATCGCTTGTTTATTTAGATACGGCCGCATCTAGTTTAACGCCTAACGCTGTTATTGATAAACTGAATGAATACTACAACGAGTATCCAGTCAATGTGCATAGAGGCGTTTATAAACTGAGCTATCGCGCCACAGAAGCATATCAAGATGCACGACAAACGATTGCAGATTTTATCTCAGCATCGTTTGAAGAAGTTATTTTTACCCGCGGCGCATCAAGCGCTTTAAATCTTGTTGCTTTAAGTTACGGTGAAAAAGTATTGAAATCTGGCGATGAAGTCATCGTTAGCGAACTCGAACACCATTCACATGTGTTACCTTGGCAGCAACTAGCGAAGCGAAAAGGGGCTAAATTAATCTATGTCCCGCTTTCTAAAGCAGGGAGAATTACTGTCGATGCCTTTAAGCAAGTATTAACTGATCGAACGAAGATCGTTGCACTGACTTACGTATCGAATGTGATGGGGTATGAAACCCCAATAAAGGAAATTACCCGTCTTGCGCATCAAAAAAATGCCATCGTTAGTGTTGATGCAGCGCAAGCTGCACCGCATCGCGCAATTGATGTCAATGATTTAGACTGTGATTTTTTAGCGTTTTCTGCACATAAAATGTTTGGCCCTACAGGGGTTGGCGTACTATATGGAAAAAAACGGTTGTTAGATATCATGGATCCGCTTGAATTTGGTGGAGACATGAACGATAATGTTGATAAATTTGATGGCGACTGGAAAGATACCCCATATAAGTTTGAAACAGGAACCCCACCAATTGCTGAAGCAATTGGCTTTGCAGAAGCCGTTCGATATATTAAAAAAATTGGCTTTAAAGCAATTATTGCCCACGAAAACACATTGCGTCAAAAAGCTGTTGACGCGTTATCAAATATTAAAGGCGTCACAATTTACAACCCCACCGCTGAAACAGGGATTATTAATTTTAATTTAGATGATGTTCATCCACATGATGTTGTTAGTTTCTTTGATGAAGACCACATTGCTTTAAGAGCAGGGCATCACTGTGCACAACTGTTAATTAAATGGTTGAACGTACCAGCAACGCTACGGGCTTCGTTTTATGTTTATAACGACGAAGCTGATATTGATACATTTATCGATAGTGTCAAACGGGCACGGACATTTTTCAGTGATATTGGGTTTTAGGAGGTACTACGATGCATCAACTTGAGACACTTTACAGACAAATTATTATGGACCATTATAAAAACCCTAGAAATAAAGGGCTTTTAGATGATGACCGATACATTAAAAACCATATAAAAAATCCTAGTTGTGGTGATGATATTACCATTCAGACGCTGATTAAATCTGGAGAAGTAAAAGACATCCGTCACGAAGGCTCGGGTTGTAGTATATGTTGTTCTAGTGCTAGTGTGCTTTCTAGTTTGTTAAAAGGAAAGACTGTCGATGAAGCACAACAAGTTACAAAAAGTTACTTGAACATGATCATGAAGCAACCATTTGATGAAAGCATCGATTTAGAAGATGCTTTAGCATATCAAGGTGTAACAAAGTTCCCAGCACGCGTAAAATGTGCTTCGATTGCTTGGAAAGCATTTGAAGCAACGCTAAAGAAAGCGAGTGAAAAGACTGATGAGTGATCAAACGAAAAAAGAAATTGAACGTATTATTGGCGATTATAAGTTCGGCTTTAAAACTGAAACAAAATCGGTCATTGATACAGGAAAAGGATTAACAGAAGCAATCGTTAAAGAAATTTCGAAAATAAAAGAAGAACCCGCTTGGATGACTGAATTCCGGCTTAAATCATATAAAAAATTTATTGAAACCCCTAACCAAACATGGGGACCGAGTTTGGCGCAGGTAAATTTTGAAGATATTACATACTATGTTAAACCTTCAGAACGCAGTGAAAAATCATGGGATGATGTCCCTGAAGAAATTAAGAACACCTTTGAAAAACTAGGGATACCTGAGGCTGAACAAAAGTTTTTAGCTGGTGTTGGTGCGCAGTTTGAAAGTGAAGTTGTCTATCATTCAACAATGAAAGAACTAGAAGACCAAGGCGTAATCTTTACTGATACCGATACCGCACTGCGCGAACATCCAGAACTGTTTGAAGAATATTTTAATAAAGCAATTCCGTATGATGATAATAAATATGCAGCATTAAATAGCGCTGTTTGGAGTGGTGGATCGTTTATATACGTCCCGAAAGGGGTTAAGGTTGAAAAACCATTACAATCATATTTCCGAATTAACTCAGAACAAATGGGTCAGTTTGAACGTACCCTTATTATTGTTGATGAGGGGGCAAGCTTACACTATGTAGAAGGATGTACAGCCCCAATTTACACCACCCATAGTTTACATGCAGCGACGGTTGAAATATTTGTTAAAAAAGGTGGACACTGCCGGTATACAACCATCCAAAACTGGGCAAACAATATTGTCAACTTAGTAACAAAACGTGCCATCGTCGAAGAAGATGCACACATGGAATGGATTGACGGAAATATTGGTTCAGGGATCAATATGAAGTACCCAGCTTGTATCTTACTTGGTGACCGTGCAAAAGGCACAACGATTTCGATTGCCTTTGCAGGAAAAGGGATGCATCAAGATACCGGTGCGAAAATGATTCATATTGGTAAAAATACCACCAGCTCAATTGTTTCTAAATCGATGAGTGCAAAAGGTGGTAAAGTCAATTATCGCGGTATCGTAAGACATGGTAAAAACGCTAAAGGCGCGAAGAGTAATGTTGAATGCGATACGATTATTTTAGACGATCAAAGCACCTCAGACACACTGCCTTATAACATCGTCCAAAACAATCATGCGACAGTCCAACATGAAGCGAGCGTATCAAAAGTTAGTGAGGAACAACTCTTCTATTTGATGAGTCGTGGTCTCACCGAAGCCCAAGCAGTTGAAATGATTATCATGGGATTTATTGAACCGTTTGCGAAAGAACTTCCAATGGAGTATGCAGTTGAACTTAACCAGTTGATCAAACTTGAAATGGAAGGGTCAATTGGATAAACCATTACAATATGAAGGCTAAGAATTTTCTTAGTCTTTTTTTTGGTCAAGAACTGTTTTTTATTGGTAAATATACGAATAAGATTTTGCAATTAAAGAAATTTACGTTATAATTATTTTTGTGAAAACAGATAGGAGAGATTCGATGGAAAAGTCAATTAATGCAATACGTTTTTTAGGATTAGATATGATTAATAAAGCCAATAGTGGACATCCAGGTATTGTACTCGGTGCCGCACCAATTATGTACACATTGTTTACTAAACATTTAAAAATTACCCCTAGTGCATCACAGTGGTTTGACCGCGACCGTTTTATCTTAGCCGCAGGACATGGGTCTGCCCTTTTATACGCAACTTTACATTTATCAGGGTATGAAATCAGCATGGAAGAAATTAAAAACTTTAGACAACTGGGCTCAGTTACACCAGGACATCCTGAGTATCGTCACACAGATGGTGTAGAAGCGACCACAGGACCACTTGGTCAAGGGATTGCCAATGCTGTAGGATTAGCGATTGCAGAAAACTACTTACGCGCAACCTTTAACAAAAAAGATTTAAACGTCGTTGACCATTACACGTATGCTTTATGTGGAGATGGCGATTTACAAGAAGGGGTCACCTTAGAAGCACTCTCACTCGCAGGACATTTAGGGTTAGAGCGTTTAATCGTCTTGTTTGATTCTAATGATGTGCAGTTAGATGGTCCCACGAAAGAAGCAGTAAGTGAAGACTTGAAAATGAAAATGGAAAGCATGCAGTGGGAATATATAAACGTCGCAGATGCGAATGACACGGACGCGATTGATGCGGCAATAACGCAAGCGAAATCAAGTGATAAACCGAGCTTTATCGAGGTTAAAAGCATTATCGGTTACGGTGCAACCGCACAAGGAACAAGCGCAACACACGGAGCCCCTATCGGTGTAGAAGAGACAACTACCATGCGTGAAGCATTTGGATATGAAACCGAACCATTCAAAGTTTCAGAAGCTATTTATCATGACTTCTTCAAAAAAGTTGCAGAAAGAAACGATTTTCACCAAGCTGAATGGATTGAAAAAATGGATGAGTACAGTGAACGCTATCCGAAAGATTTTGAACATTTAGAACGCATTATCAATAATGAATCTGACTTTGATATCGCTTCATACTTCGAAATGGAACCGATGCATCACGAAGAAGCAACACGCGCATCTATTGGAAAACTCATTCCAAAACTAAGCGAAGCATTGGTTGAAATGGTTGGCGGTTCTGCAGATTTAAGCGGAAGTACAAAAGTCAAAGGTATAAACGGTAACTTCTCTTCGAAAAATCCAACTGGAAGAAACATTAATTTTGGTGTACGCGAACACGCTATGGCCGCAATCATTAATGGGATGACATTACATCATCTCAAAGCCTTTAGCGGTGGATTCTTCATCTTTTCGGACTATATGAAACCAGCCATCCGTCTCGCGGCGCTCATGGAAATACCATCGACATTTATCTTCACACACGACAGCGTTGCTGTGGGTGAAGATGGTCCAACGCACGAGCCGATTGAACAACTCGCTGTTTTCAGATCAACCCCACATCTAGTAACTTTAAGACCAGCGCATGCAAATGAAGTGCGTCATGCATTACGGTTTGCATTAGAATCGAAAAAAACGCCAGTCGCAATCGTTTTAACCAGACAAAACACAAAAGTTACTACTGAAGTTGATTATAAAAACTTTAAAAAAGGTGCATACATCGCGAAAGATTATGATACCATTGACGGAATCTTCATCGCCACAGGTAGTGAAGTTGAACTCGCCATGGCCGCATCAGAACAGTTGTCTGAACGCCATGATATAAACGTACGCGTTGTATCGATGCCATCTATGGAACTTTTTATCCAACAATCAAGCAAATATCAAGAATCAATATTACCTGCCAGTGTCACTAAACGCCTCGCTGTTGAAATGGGTGCATCAGGTTTATGGTACCGTTTTGCATCAGAAGTACACGGTATTGACACCTTTGGAGCTAGCGCACCAGGAAAAGACGTTATGGCACACTTTGGTTTTACGGTAGATGCAATTGTAAAGCGTTACCGTAACATTAAATAAATAAAAAACATCTGGATCAAAATCCAGGTGTTTTTTTCAACCCTTCCTAACTTTAGGATTTTTCAAGAAGGTACAATAAATTTAGGAGGCGATGCATATGTATTATATTAAAAAAACCGAGCGAGGGATATTGGTAGTCGATGAGACCACATCAGAAAATCTAAAAACAGGAATGGTTAATTACTTAAACAATTTAATGATTGAACAAAATGTTACTTTAAAGGGAAGAATCGATGCACTGCGTTTAAAATACAATATATATAAAAAT
>SKIY01000132.1 GCA_007116205.1 Candidatus Izemoplasma sp.
ATACGAAAAACCAACAGTTACATTATTATGAAACGAACATCAATGATAAAGCTACGATTGTTTTTTATAACTTAAAAAGCGCGTATTTAGTTGTTGTTTTAGAAGAAGCACTCCGTGAGGAATTGAGTTTAGATGACGTTTATAATAGTATCGACCAATCTGTTTTCTTTAATCAACATCTCGATATAACCTTAACAAAAAATCACGAACATGATTATGCGATGGTTGTAACCGATTATAATGGTAATATTCGCGTCATGAATAAGTTTGCACGACGTATTTTTAAAATGGAAATAGGAAATTTTGCTGATTTTGAGAGCATTGTAAAGGATTATCGTGCTTTTTATGAATCTTTCCAACATACGAAAGCTAAAAAAGAAAACACGACGTTTTTGATTGATACAGTTTACAATCAACGCCTACAGACCTATTGTATGATCGATCAGGGATCAAAGCTCATTCAACTGGTCTTTACGCACCAACCATTTAACTCTTTTTACAACCATATTCTTGATGGTTTTGACTATTTGCGTTTAGGCGTTGTACATTTTGGGTTTATTTATGATGAAGCAGGTAAACCGGTAGATGGCCGGGTCTTATATGCAAATGAACGCTACGGCGTTATGATGCAAGAAAATATTACTGCTATGATTGGCCGAACTATTTATGAGATTTATCCAAATTATCCCCAACATCGTTTTGATCGGTACGCGATGGTTGCACAAACGGGTAATCGCAATGCTTTTGAGGATTATAATCGAAGATTGAATAAACATTTCCATGTCTATTCATACGCGCCTAAAAAGGGCGAGATTATAAATGTATATTATGAAACGACACATTATCACCGAATGAAAACCACCGAGCGGATTCAACTGAAAAAAATCCAGATGATGTTATCGCTCGCAGAAATGGGCTTTTTTGAAATCGATCTTGATAAAAAGGTTTTTCAAGGTGATGATTTGGTTAAACAAGTATTCGGTTCAAAAGAAATGGACTATGAAACATATAAAAGACGATTTAAAGCACAGCTTGATAAAGCATATAAAGATGAAATATTTGAGAAAAATTATCGTTTAATGCAAGGCGAAATTAGTGAAGGCTCAAGTATATTTAAAATGTATCGTCATCCAGACAATAAAGATATGTACCTAGAGTATTATTTGCAAACGATTGAACAGTTTGACGATGGACGGCCTAAAAAAATTCTTGGTCTATTGCGTGATGTTACTGAAGAAGAAAGACAAAAAGAGAAAATCTTACATCTAGCGAATCACGATACGCTTACAGGGTTATATAATCGTCGCAATTTAGCTAAAAAATTAAAAGATGATGCGATTGATTATCCAAGTGTTATTACGGTGTTTGATTTAGATGGTCTGAAACCTATTAATGATATTTTCGGTCATTATGAGGGGGATAAAGTTCTTGAATCCTTCGCAAGTATCTTAAAAGAAACGTATCCTGATGCGTATATTGCTCGCGTTGGTGGCGATGAGTTTTTAGGTATATCGCATCATAATTTAGAAGAAATTAAAGCCCTTGAACCGATATTAATTCAGAAAATGCACACAATGTTAAAATTCCATATTCCGTTATCAGTCAGTATTGGATATAGCGTTTTAGAAGCGTCAATGACTTTCAAAGAAGCATTCATTAAAGCAGAAGAAGCGATGTATCGTAAAAAACTATCTGAACGTCCACAGCGTCGTCAAAAAACCTTAGATATTGTTTCGAATTATTTAGTTGCTCAAGAACCACATTTAAATAATCGCATCAAACGGTTAAAAACCTTAACACATCGCTTTATGCATGCATTGAGTTTTAATCGTTCCGAAGATTTACGTGATATGGATTATATTTGTCGGTATCATGCGATTGGCAGAATAGATCAACATATTGACCAACCCGCAAAAGACAATCCATTTACACTAGAAACTTTACACGATTATTTACATGTAGAACTTGCGTTTAAAATATTGTCAAGCTTGTTAAACAGCGATAAAGTTGCGCGCGCGGTTTTACATCAATGTGAGCGTTACGACGGGTTAGGAGAACCACAAAAACTTAAAGGTGAAGCGATTCCATATTTATCACGTATTTTTGCGATTGTATTCCGGTATGAACAGTTGTTAAACTGTAAAGAATACGGGTCTCATTTAATGCGTAAACAGGCATTAGAACAACTAAAAAAAGAATCAGGAACGTATTTTGATCCTGTGCTTGTGAAAAAGTTTACTGAAATTGTTTAAGTATAAAGCCACAAAAGTTTGTTTATTTATTGTTATTGTGGCTTTTTTTGTTATAATAAAAACGGTGATTTTATGCGATTAAGAAATGTTAAAAATGCACGTGATAAAATATTAAACCATCCTGAACATATTTTATCAATCGGACGCAATGAAAGGTATTTATTGAACAATGCGTTCAAGGATAAAAAGCCTTTGGTTTTAGAAATTGGTGCCGGTAAAGGACAATTTGCACATGATTTAGCAAAGTCACATCCTGAGTGGAATGTGATTGCGATTGAAAAGTTTGATAATGTCATTGTTAGGGCGTTAGAAAAAGTGCTTGTTGAGCCTTTACATAATTTGTATCTTGTTTGTATGGATGCCAGTCAGTTACAAGCGTGTTTTTACCAACAGTCTGTGGATAGACTATATTTAAATTTCTCTGATCCATGGCCGAAAATACGTCATGAAAAAAGACGGCTTACGCATCCGGACTTTTTGGCTATTTATAAAGCGTTGCTAAAAGAGGACGGTCAGATTGCGTTTAAAACGGATAATCGAAAGCTGTTTGAGTATAGCTTAATGAGCATGAATGCTTATGGATTACAATTCGTTGAGGTTTCACTAGATTTACATAAAGACAACAACTCAGAAAACATTGTGACCGAGTTTGAAGAACGGTTTTCTAAACAAGGTCCTATATATAAAATAACAGCGACTTTCAAGGAGGATAATGATGAAGCAAATTTACGTTGATTTAGTTAATTTACCTGGAGCACCAAGTTTTGAGAAACATGTTAAAAACTATATGAAAAAAGAGATGCTTAAGTATACAGATACCATTGTTGAGGATAAGCTTGGATCAATATTTGGTGTTTTGAATGAAGCGTCTGATGGTCCGCGTGTAATGATGGCTGGGCATATGGATGAAGTTGGTGGGATGGTTACAGGAATAACCAAAGAAGGACTTATAAAAATGATTCCACTCGGTGGGATGAAGGGGCAAGTGTATTTATCACAACATATGATTATTTATACGGATACCTTAGAAGAAATTCCAGGGGTGACCGCTTCGAAACCACCACATTTAACAAAAGGGAAAAAAGATGAGGACTTAAAGTTTGAAGACTTATTGTTAGATATCGGTGCAGATTCAAAAGAACATGCTGAAGCACTGGGTGTTAAAATAGGTCAACAAGTTATTTCTAAAAATGATTTTGTGACAACAAAAGATGGTAAGAAATTCATTAGTAAGGCTTGGGATAATAGAATTGGTTGTGGTGTTGCGCTTGAGTTGTTAGAAGCGCTTAAAGATGAAAAGCTAGACTGTTCTGTTTACGCTGG
>SKIY01000135.1 GCA_007116205.1 Candidatus Izemoplasma sp.
CGTTATATCCACTCGAATACGTCGATGATTCATGAAGCAGATTACAAAGCTGTTAAAAAGATGTTAATTGAGATGGTTAAATCTTTGAATACTAAGACGTATGAAGAAATCAAAGCGAACGTTTAAATTTTAAAAAATGTCCAAAAATATGGGACCCATAGAGGCCTAAAATTAAAGGAGATAGATTTATGAGAGACAAAAAAGTTTTAGAAATGACAATGATTGCGATGTTTGTTGCAATTATTGCGATTATGAGTTTTGTACCCTTCTTAGGGTTCATTACGGTTGGGATTGCGGCGATTACGATTATTCATATCCCGGTTATCCTAGGCGGTATTATCGGAGGCAGACGCGTCGCTATTGTGCTCGCAACTGTATTTGGCGTATTTTCGATGATCCGCGCTTTTATGACACCTGATGGATTGAATGTGTTTTTTCAAAATCCCTTGGTGTCGGTTTTACCAAGATTATTGTTTGGTGTGGCACTTTACTATATCTATTTAGGGGTACATAAAGTCTTACCACGTCAAAAAGAATCAACTAATGAAACGTCTGAAATCAGCAAAAAAGTTGTAAAACACACAAGAGAACTCGTGGCTTTAGGGATCACATTTGGTTTAAGTTCTTTAGTGCACTCGATGCTTGTTTTGCCAGTGCTTTTTGCATTTGCTTCAGGGACAACGGTAATGATTAATACGTTTGAAGGTGTTGACCCAGATGCATTAAGCTTTATATGGATTGTAATGGGTGCGAACGGGTTCTTAGAAGCTGTTTTAGCAGTTGTTATTGGTGCGCCAGTTGCATGGCGTGTACGTGCGTTTTATGAGTCTCAAATTCAAGCTTTCGACCAGGAGTGAATCTATGAATGTTTTTATCGATATAGGGAATTCAAATATTGTTATTGGAATAGGTAAGGATGCGATTATATCAACGTATCGTTATCGTACTGATATTTCTAAATCAAGTGATGAGTATTATAGTTTATTAAAAGCGCATTTTGAAAATGTCACATCAGTGATTATTTCTAGTGTTGTACCACAGGTTAATGGTGCTTTTAAGACGTTTTTGAAAAGATACTTTGAAATTGATCCGATTTTTGTTGGACCTGGGGTAAAAACAGGGTTGAAAATTAAAACAGAAAATCCACGTGAGGTTGGCGCTGATCTTGTTGCGGGTGCCGTTGGTGCGATTGAAGCATATGGTGAAGATGTTATTGTTATTGACATGGGGACTGCTACGACATGTATTTATGTTGAAAAGAAAGTACTAATAGGTGCGGCGATTACCGTGGGGCTTGATTCTGCTAAGGACTGCTTGGTATCTAAAGCATCTAAGTTATTACAGTTTGAGTTTGAACCCCCTAAAAATATTTTGGGCACAAACACGATTGACGCTTTAAATGCTGGGTTATTATTCGGTCATGCTTTTCAGGTGATTGGGATGGTGCGCAACATTAAGAAAGCTTATAATAATGAGGATGCAGCAGTTGTGATTACCGGTGGCGCATCAAAATTGATTCGTGATATGTTGCCAGAGTCGTATCAGTTTGATGAGCATATTGTGTTAAATGGACTGATTGCTATATTGAAGCGCAATCAAAAGGATTAATGTTGCGTTGACAAACCGATACTTACGCTTTATAATAAAAAAATAACGGTGATAAGGAGTGGAGATATAGTGTTTGAGAAAATTCGTGCGATTATTGCAGATGAACTAGGAATTGAAGAAGATACCATTGAACTTGAATCTGATCTAACAGATGATTTAGGTGCAGACTCTTTAGATGCTGTAGAGTTGATTATGGCGATCGAAGAAGAGTTTGACATTGAAATTGATGACAGCACAGCACAAAAAATAAAAACAGTTCAAGATATTGTTGATCATTTAGAAAAGCTTCTTTAGTTCTTTTGCGTAATAAATTAATACTCGATTTCTATCGGGTATTTTTTTATTTTTAAAAATAAGTATGATACAATACATATAGACTAATCAAAGTGAGGACACTTATGAAAAAACTCTTATTAATCGATGGTTCAAACATTATGTTTAGAGCCTATTATGCAACAGCATATTCAGGAAATTTAATGCAAAATTCAAAAGGTGAATACACGAATGCAGTATTCGGTTTAGCAAATATGCTGAACCTTATTTTAACGGAAGATTTCACGCATGTTTTGGTGGCGTTTGATAAAGGAAAAGCGACTTTTAGACATAAGGATTATGAAGACTATAAAGCAGGGCGTAAAGCGATGCCAGAAGAGTTTAAAAGTCAATTACCTAAAATAAGAGAAATTGTTGAACGGTTAGGCTTTTTTCAGTATGAGCGTGAAGATGTTGAAGCGGATGATATTATTGCTACTATGGCCGCGCGGTACTATGATGTGTTTGATGAAATAGAAATTATTTCTAATGATAAAGATTTGTTTCAGCTTTTAAACGATAAAGTCACGATTCGTTTATCAAAACGCGGGATTAAACCAGAACAAAGTTATACAGCTGATACCTTAATGGAAGAACTAGAAATCACACCTGCGCAAATTCCTGATTTAAAAGGATTGATGGGAGACAGTTCTGATAATTTACCAGGTATTCCTGGGGTAGGCGAAAAAACGGCTTTAAAACTATTAAAAGAGTTTCATGATGTCGAAACATTACTTCAACACACCAATGAGTTAAAGGGGAAATTGAGAGAGCGCGTTTCAGAAAATGCGGACCAAGCGATGCTTTGTAAAAGACTTGCAACGGTCATTACCGATGCAGACTTAGATATAACGCTTGATGATATGGCGTATACTGGTTTTGATACGGATGCGCTAATAGCGTTTTATCAACGGATGGAATTCCATTCTTTAATAAAAAGGTTGGATACACCAGATGAGAAAAAGTCTGAAGAAACGATTACTGAGCTTAATAAATCTAGTGATTTTTCAACAGTTTTCGCGTCGCACAATACCCTTATTTTAGAAAGCTTTGGTGAAAATTACCATCATAATACACCGCTGGGATTTGCTTGGAAAAATGTTCATGGAAGCTTTTTTATACGCTTTGATCAAGCGCTTGAAACGGAAGCGTTTAGACAGTTTTTAGCGGATGAAACCTTAAAGAAAACTACTTTTGATTTGAAGGCTTTACGCGTTGTTATGCTTAAACACGGTGTAGACGTGCGAGGCATTGATTTTGATGTTTTATTAGCGGCATATGTCCTTAATCCATCGAACACAAAAGAAGATTTTAAAGTGATTGTGCAAACCTTTGATTATCATGATGTTCCTTATCATGAAGAAATTTATGGTAAGGGAGCTAAAGCCGCGGTTCCTGAGAATGATCGCGTTAAGGATTATGCGATCAAAAAAGTATTGGCTGTGGCTGCGCTTAAAGATGCGTTATTAAAGCAAGTAAAAGCACAAGATCAAAATAGCTTGCTTTTTGATGTTGAAATGCCATTAGCTGAATATTTGGCAGATATGGAGTTTTACGGAATACGCATTGATAGTGAAGCTTTAACTGCACTAGATAAAAGTTTGGATGAAGCGATACTACAAGTCACAAAACAGATTCATACATTAG
>SKIY01000012.1 GCA_007116205.1 Candidatus Izemoplasma sp.
AAGCAGATTGATAAGGGTGAAAATGTCCTTGTTGTTAGTGAAAAAAAGGCTGCATTAGATGTCATAAAAAGCCGTTTGGGCTATGCTTCTAAGTTTGCTTTGTTTATGGATGATGCGCAAGACAAGAATACTTTTTATAATCAAATCAAGCAGTTTATTGACCCACTCCCACCGGTGCGAAATCACAACAATGACCGTACCGCTATTAATGAACATATTGATAAACTATTAAAGAAATTGGATCAGATGTATAAAAGTTTTTATCAAGTCAATACATTTGATATTGTGCCGCATACTATATATGAACGGTATTTATCGGATAAAAAAATCGATGATATGCTGTTTCCAGAAACTGTCTATAAGCTGTTTTTAGAACGATTTAAAAACATACGTTATCAAACACTTCAAGCCATTGAGAAGCGTTTTGATAATACCACTAAACTCCGTATTATTGTTCAGTATTTAACGTTAATCAATACTTATCCAATCTTAACCAAGATGAAAACACAGCTTACGCGTAGTGAAAAAACAAGAAAGCGTGATTTTGAGAATGCCTTTGTAGCGTTTACAAAACAGTATCAAAAAGCGTTCTTTTTCAGAAAACGAAAGCTTAGAAAAAAGTTTATCCACAAGTATTACAAAATGATTTCAATGTTATACGACAAACCAAGACTAGCAAAAAAGTTCATTAAACAAATGCTTCAAGATGAAGGATTATTTGAAATGGTTAAAACCAAGTTTAATGATTTTGAGCGGGCGAAGCATCACTTGAAAAACACCAGTCATGCAGAACGTATGTATTTAGAAATGGTGACGATGGATGCGCCGTTTAATCAAATAGAAAAAGTGCATTTAAAGCACACGCAAATCTTTGATAGTTTTTATACTGGATATATTGAAGCATTTGAAGCGATGAATCAAGATAAGGTGTATGATTTAAACCATTACCAAGCACTGATGCAAAAGCTTAAAGATTTAATAATCGAAAAACGTGAGGTTGGGACTGAAGATTTGGCTATGCATTTGTATAAAGATGCGTTAAATTTATCTGATACGAAACGTATTATGGATATTAAACTACGTTTAGATAGTCAACGTAAATGGAGTGTCTCAAAGTTTATTCATACCTATCAACTTGAACTGTTATCTAATGTTAAGGTGTGGATGTTGACACCGGAGGTCGTTTCTGAAATTATTCCACTGAATTTTGCGATGTTTGATTTGGTTGTTTTTGATGAAGCATCACAAATGTTTGTTGAAAAAGCGGTACCAACGATTTATCGTGCTAAAAAAGTCGTTATTGCAGGTGATACCAAACAACTACGGCCATCATCGTTAGGGATTGGACGTGTTGCAGCTGAGGATGATTTTGAAGAGGATGTTGAAGTTGATATTACCGTCGATGCTGAAAGTTTATTAGATCTTGCGAGGTACCGCTACAGAGAAACATTGCTTAATTATCATTATCGTGCCAAATATGAAGAGTTAATCGCGTTTTCAAATCATGCGTTTTATGACGGGAAACTGTTGGTTTCTCCAAACCAAATTACGCCAAAACAACCACCGATTGAATATGTGGTATGTGAAGATGGACTTTGGGAAAACAGAAGCAATGTGGCAGAAGCTACAAAAGTTATTGAGATTCTTAAAAAAGTATTAAGACAAAAAAGTAGTGATGAAACGGTTGGGGTAATTACATTTAATGCCCAACAGCGTGATTTGATTGAAGATATGTTAGATGAAGAAAGCTTTAAAAATAGTGTTCACAGCAAACGTATAGAAAAAGAGTTGAACCGAATCGAAGATGGTGAAGACCGCAGTCTTTTCATTAAAAACATTGAAAATGTTCAAGGGGATGAACGCGACATTATTATTTTTTCTACGGCGTATGCTAAAAATGTAGAAGGACGGTTTTTAAGACAATTCGGATGGTTGAACAATGCTGGTGGGGAAAACCGCTTAAATGTTGCTATTTCTAGAGCAAAGAAGAAAATCTTTTTAGTGACGTCGTTTTATCCAAACCAACTGCATGTTGAGGATTTAAAAAGTCATGGACCTAAGCTGTTAAAACAGTATTTACAATACGGATACAATATCTCTAAAAAAGATATTGAAGGGTCTAAACAAGTTTTAGAAGCTTTACATGAAAGTACGTTAGATTTAAGTAAAAAAGAACTAACCGCATTACAAACATCAGTGTATGCTCGGTTAGAAAAAGAACCATGGGTTGTTAAAACCAATATTGGGATTGGTGCTTATCAGATTGATTTTGGCGTACGTTTAGCAGAAGAGAAAGATTTTAAAGTCGCGATTATTTGTGACATTAGTTATGCAAGTGCTGATGTGCGCGATAATTTGTTGCATCAAGAGAAGTTTTTAGAAGCACGCGGATGGGAAGTGTATCGTATTTTTGCACCGAACTGGTATAAAGACAGTAATGCTGTTATGCGCGAGATTAGAAAAGCTTTTAAAAACGAATAGTATCAATTAAAAACACCACCTACAGTCATTGGTGGTGTTTTTTATGCTTAAAATAGTTTCATTATATAATGTTGTTATGCGTTTTCTTTGTGGGTTTATGGCTAAACCATAAAAGTAAAGCATAGCCTATAATTATTAAAACCATAATAAGTATATATTCAAGTGGTGATCCTGTGATTAAGTTTCTAAATCCAGTCACTCTACGGGTTGCATTGATTGAAGCATGAAAGACAATTGTTAATAATACACTACGTGTTTTGTGATAAAGGAATGTTAAGTATAAGTTAAACATAAAGAACCCCAGTAAAAACGGTAAAATATCGATAAAACCACTATTTCTGCTTGCCATCAACAACAAAGGAACATGCCATAAAGCCCAAAGTAACCCAATAAATGTCGCAATCATTAAGGGTGAAAGCTTAGGTTCAAGTTTTTCCTGTAAATACCCGCGCCACCCAATTTCTTCTAAACCACCGACAAAGATTGCATATAAAAATATATGGATGAAGTAAAACCACGGTGTAACGAGGCGAAAATCTGTTGCGTGTTGATAGGCGTATAGCGTTACGAACAAAAGCCCTAAAAATAGTGGGTAGAGTAAAGAAAAAAGCCAGTATTTGATTGAATATTTTAGGGTGATTAAAGAGGTTATAAAGGTGTTTTGAAATGTTTTATCTTCTTTTTTAAAAATAAAGTACAGTGCAAAAACTGTCGGACTAATTCCACCAACAGAATATAATAAAATGCCGCCAATATGGTAAAAATCTATAATAGCGTTTCGCATTAAGTACAGTAAGATTCCATGGGTAAGAAAGGTTAATAAAAAAGTATAAAGAATAAACAAACGTGTCTGCTTCATGGTATCGCTCCTAGCGGAATTAATAATGCGCTGCAAATTTATTATAAGCTATTTTAATCAGAAATAATAAAATTGTGTATGTATCATTTATTATAATGGTAATTTTTTTTATTTTTTTTGTAATGTTGTGACAAATGTCACTATGGCGGGTTATAAAAATTTGCTATGCTATGGGTGAGGTGATAAAAATGATTGTAAAAATGAAAAATGTTATTAAA
>SKIY01000070.1 GCA_007116205.1 Candidatus Izemoplasma sp.
CACCTAAACTACCACCGATGGCCATATTCATTATCAAATAAAATGCTTCATCGAACGGCCAGCCTTTCGGGGTTGCATCTTTACCGTCTTCACCCCGGGTATATTGAGCCACCAAGGCATCATCAATATAGTACGTAATTTTTCCATCTTCCCAGTGCAATGAGTACTTATGGAACTGATCAGCAATGCCATCGATCGTGATTGTCGTTTCGTATTGTTCTTGCAAACGGTGATTGTATTTCTCTGTATGCACACAACAATACACCTTATTCAACGCATTACCAGTATGTTCCATAATATCGATTTCACCACTTTTTGGCCACCCTCCAAATCGTCTTTCTTGAGGCATCATCCATAAAGCAGGCCATGTTCCTTTACCACTTGGTACTTTCGCAATAATATCAATCTTTCCATACTTAAAATAAAACTTATCCCGCGTATTAAGACGCACACTTTTAACGGCTTCATCATCTTTAGTTGCTTTGATAACTAACCCTTCATCAAAATACAAGTTTTCTGGGGTATCGACATAATGTTGAATTTCATTATTCGCCCATTTTTCGCCAACTTCGACGTTCCATATACTTCTATCCAACGTTTTACTGTTTTTAAAATCAAAATGTTTAATGAGTTTCATAGTTGCTCCTTTAAAAAATTATTTTAGTACTCTCGTTGTTTCCCCATTAATTAAATACGTATCCACAGTGACCGTTTCACCCGCCATGTCTGGCGTTTTCGCATCGATTAACTGTATCATTTTTCGCGCGGCAATTTCACCCATTTTACGCGCATCTTGACGAATGGTTGTCAGTCGTGGACTAATCAGTTGACCTACGTCAATCCCGTCAAACCCAACAATTGAGAAATCCTCTGGCACTTTTTTTCCTGCCTCGCGAATCG
Source organism: Candidatus Izemoplasma sp. (assembly GCA_007116205.1). Classification (GTDB taxonomy): domain Bacteria; phylum Bacillota_I; class Bacilli_A; order Izemoplasmatales; family Izemoplasmataceae; genus SLQR01. The sequence goes on from SKIY01000070.1 coordinate 901, forward strand.
CCTTAATCGCACCAATTGCAACCATATCAGAAGCACAAAAAACAGCAGTAGGTAAATCTTCAAGCTGTAAAATCTTTTTCATGGCGCGGTACCCATCTTCTTTTGAGAAAAATGCACCTGAGACTAAGTATTGACTCGGAACATCTAGACCGATTTGCTTCATATACCGTTCAAAAGCATCTTTGCGTGTCCCACCAATAAAGGTTGTTTGATCGCCATAAATATGCGCAATTTTAGTATGCCCTAGCGCATGTAAAAAATCGATGCCTTGATGCATACCTTCTTCATTATTTGACGTTACCGTCACTGAAGTATCTACTGAATAATCAATAATAACTACCGGTATTTTTGATTGATACAGTTCTAACATCTCTTCACTATTAAAATCTTCACATAAAACAAGAATCCCTTCGACTTGTTTACGTTTAGAATGTTCCAAATACGACCCGTTTTGCTTCCCCATACTTTTTGCTAAAAACATAATGTCGTATCCATGTGCTTCAATCGTACTTTTAAAACTTTCTAAAATCTTCGCAAACAACGGATGTTGTAAGCCTTGATTGGTGATTTCTTCAAAGATAATTCCTAACGTATTCGAGCGATGCGTCTTTAAAGAACGCGCTGAGGAGTTTGGTACATACCCCATGTCGCTACATAATTTTAATACTTTCTCACGGGTTGCTGGTGAAATATCCGTATAATTATTTAATACTTTTGAAACCGTTGCTACACTAAATCCAGAGTGCTTTGAGATATCCTTAATCGTTACCATTTAATCCCCCACCTTTATAAACTCAAAATAATCAATGTTAAATCCGCCTTCGCTTGCACGCAAGCGAAACGTAACAACACCAGCTTCTAAATCAAAAGCTTCACTCGTAACCGTAGTCCATGTTTGCGTGCCACCAGTATTTGGTACATCCGTCACCGCTAAGACAAAGCGTGTCCGTCCAAACAAAGAAATTTCACCGACACCGTCTACACTTGAAACACGGTAGCGAATTTGATAAGTGCCACTCTCTGGCACCTCTAAAATATACTCCATATAATCCATCGTGTCAATATCGCCAACGTACGCAATATCATTCGCTTCATAAACACGAATACCAGACATCGCATCAAAAGATGCCGCTTGAATGCGATCTAACACAGACCTAACCGTTTCAGTCCTTGCTGCCGTATTACGCATCGAACTGGTTTGACCTTTAAAATCAACCGCTTCAACACCAATCACATAATCGGTGTTTGGGTGAAGCCCATGAATTCTAAACGCGTTTAATGTCGTTTCGCCAACTTTATTCCCATCCACATAAATATTATAGTGTTTAACCATAACATCATGTTCTGCAGGCGACCATTTAAACCGAATACTCTCGTATGTTGTATCCTGTATAACAACACCACCCACTTGACTTGGCGCATCTTCTGTTAAACCTGCATAATCTTTTTGATATACACGAACATACTCAACTTCCATAGTTTGTGGGAAAATGCTGTCATCGATACCACGTGCACCACCCCAGTCACCACCTACAGCAACATTTAATATCAAATGAAACCGTTGATCAAAAGGCCATGCATCACTGTTTTTCGTAAAGATGTTGGTATCTGGGTTATAGTCAAACTGTGCAAACATTTCGCCATCAATAAAAAGTTCAATTTTTCCTGGTTCCCAAATCATCTCATAAAGATGAAATTGATCTTCCACTGTCGGAAGTGTTCGCGTGTAGCCAATTTGCGTACCCATACCATGGTTGTATGCGCCTGTATGTATCGTCCCGTGGACAACGCCTGGGTCATATCCGACATATTCCATAATATCGATTTCACCACTCGCTGGCCAAGTCCCATAAACAACATCCGTCGGCAACATCCAAATTGCTGGCCAAAGCCCGCGACCACTCGGCATTTTAGCGCTTACTTGAACACGCCCATAAAGCCAATCACCACGGTACTTCGTAACCAAGCGTGCAGACGTATAATGACTTCCTTGATACGACTCTTTAATTGCTTGTATATGTAAAATACCATCTTCAATATACACATTATCTAAGCGTTCGCGCGTATAGTGTTGTAGTTCATTATTTCCCCAACCACCAATACCTGTACCCGCGTCATACGCCCATAAATCCGGATTTGGTAAGCCATCCTCATCAAACTCATCACACCACACTGGTTGCCAGTCATCGATGTTTTCTAAATAATCACATCGCTCCGGTACCAATCCGCGTGGGTCATAAGTATCTACGGGGTCACCATTATCTGGATCTGGATCAACATCGCCATTATCTGGATCCGGATCTTGATCATTATCAGACGTTTCACCGCATGCAAAAAGCACAAACACAAGTGATAACGTTATTATTGTTAATAAAAATTTACGCATTCTATCTACTCTCCAGTAATACCTGTCTTATCAATACTTTCAACAAAGTATCTTTGTGTAAAGAAATACAAAATTAATAATGGTAAAATGGTTAAAACATTTCCTGCTAGACGAATCGCTTGTGACAACTCATATGCCGGACTACCGACAGGGAAATTATCAACCGCGTTGATATATTGGCTGATTCTAAGTGGTAACGGCAAATATCCAGCCCCAGGGGTTTCTGCCGCAATAACCCACTGATCTGCTAAGTAAATCCCGCTTAGCAATGTTTCATTATAATACCAAACAAAACTAAATAAGAAGACAATAATAATCGCCGGTACAGCGAGCGGTATAGCAATCTTCATAAACACTTGAAGCGGCGTTGCACCATCAAGCTGCGCTGATTCTTCTAATACTTTTGGAATCATTTTGAAAAACGAATAAAAGATTAAAATATAAATAGCGCCATTTAATCCTTGTCCTAAAATCGCTGGGTAAATAAATGCACGCACCGTTCCTAATAACTGGTAATTAGCAAACATACGGAACGTTGGCCACATCGTAATTTGTGGTGGAATAATAAAAGTCACTAACAATAAAACCATTAACGTGCGTTTAAATGGAAAATTATATTTTGCAAATCCATAGCCAATAAACGCACTAGACACTGTCGCCGCTACCGCAGGCATCGCCGCTAATACAAAAGCATTCCAGAGTGCTCTTGGGTAGTTCACCCCTTGCCAAACAATGCGGTAATTTTCCCAGTTCAGTGCCGATGGAATCCAACGCACAGATGCGCTAATAATATCTGAAGACGTCATAAAGCTATTTGCGACCATAAACAACATAGGATAGAGATAAATATACGATAAACTAATCAATAGTACATAAAGGAAAACCTTATAAATAAGTCCATCTGTAAATTTTCGACCCATCAAGTGAAATCTCAATTTCGACTTCGCTTTATCCGTAAACTCCGACGTTTCTTGTTTAGAAACATATGCTTTAAATTTCGTCATCATGCCCATCTATCTCACCTTCCTTCTAATTGATGTAATACCAACGAAGAACAAAATGATCAGCGACATTACTAAGAAGAAAATCCAAGCGAGTGCAGACCCATAACCAAAGCCTGTCATCAATGATGGCCGTGGTGGTCCAAAGAGCACACCACGAATATATTCAATCACTTCATTAAAGTTCGTAAAATCACCAGTTTCACTCGTAATACTAAATACGCTCATAGTAACAACTGTATAAATAATCGTAATCGTAATTAATGGCATAATCGATGGTAACGTAATTTTCCAAAAAGACTCCCATGGTCCTGCGCCATCAATCATCGCTGCTTCATAGACTGATTTATCTATTTTTTGTAAGCCAGCTAAAAAGATTAATATTTGAATTCCCGAAAACCATAAAATAAATAATATTTGCTCAAACAATAGTTGAATAGGATTCGCTAAAACATTACCCACATTATCAATAATCAGATCAATCACCGTAAACTCAGAAATTGATGGTAGCGTGGTGACACCTTGTCGAACCAACACTTCCATAAAAGGTCCTGAAGCAATAATAACAGGCAAGAAGAAAATAGTCCGCCAAGCGCCCCGACCTCTAATATTTTGATTAATTATTAATGCCACAATCAATGCAAAAACAATTGTCACCGGGACATTGAGAAGAATCTGTAAGGTATACTCAATTAACAACCCTGTAAACTGTGTATCGCGAAGAAACGCTGCTTGATAATTCGCAATCCCGACAAAAGTCATATTTAAATCGCCACCATCAAGTGACACATTAAAAAACGTTAAATATAGCGTATAAAAAACCGGATACAATGCAAATATTAAAAATCCAATAATCCAAAGCATAATAAACATATACCCAACGGTACTTTCACGACGCTTATTGGTTATTTTAATGCGAATAAACCTAAACAAAACAAGGTGTGTAAAAGTAGTGTTCAATATAAAATTATGCGTCAAACGATACTTAACTTTATCCACAAAGCGTAAAAATGGACCTTCATAAAATCGTTTAACTTTATGCAGTAACGCTTTAATTTTATCTATAAAGCCTTTCATGATGTCACCCCTTTAACATAATAATCAAGCGGTGATACATCCGTTCCAAAGTAATCATAACTACTTTGCGTATAATTAACAATAATTGCAACACCATTACTGTAAGTGACTTTAATAACCCCAAGCTCTAAAACCTCACGCGACGTGATACTTTCACCAATCACATGATTTAATGCTTCACTTACAAAGGTATATTGTTCAAGGATGTTAGAAGACCAAATCGAAAACTGCGTTGAAAAATACTGTTCAATATCCGTCCCTAATAACATACTCGCACGCTGTTCGCTTAATATAAATGATGGGTTAATTCCAAAATCAACAAGCATTAGCAACTGCGATTTCCCTAAACTGTTAAAATTCAAAAACTGACTATACAGTTCCATATGCCCTCTTAAAACAATCGGCAAAATTGGTACTAAATCATCGTACATTGTTAACTGTGAGTTGTAAAGGGGGGCTTGATAAAAATCTTTCGTGTATTGGTATGCATAAGCATGCGGGTACACGTAGCTCCCAACCCCGTTATAAGCATTCATGAGTTTATCATAATGCTCAAAAGCATCTACACGCGTAAACAACTCGCGTCGATAATATGAAAACAGTAAAGATCCCAGCGTTTCAAACATCACACTTGCACCTAAATCTTTATAATCCTCTAAATCACTAAGTGCTAAATCATATGAAACTTCTGGATTGAGTAAAGATGTTGTTGGATGGACACATCCCCAACATTCATACTGCAAACGTCTGCGGTTAACACCTAAAGCCGTATCTTGACGTGTCGATACGCGGCTAGCGCTATCGCCAGCAAAAACATAATTGTTTAAAAGCAACACTTCATTGTCCTTTGAAATATGTTGAATTAAATCCGTAAAATCACGCGGACTACCCACGCTTCTTTCAAACCTAACTGGACTTGGCAGTTGACCACTATAACCACCACGATTCCATCCCATTAAAGAAACACGTTGATTACTAATGCCTTGTTCGTAAAAATAATCATACATCGAAAAGACAGCATCTACAGAACTCATCTCAACAATACTATTACCAATAAACTGATTTTTTGAATCTGCCATCAAATATTGAAGATGTATTGGTATACGATCTGCATGGCTTTGTAGCCCGTTTAAATGCCCACGATTGACTAAATACGATTGATAATCTAAAGCCAACCCCACATAATCAGCATCATCATTCACTAAAAAATTGTATCGAACACGAATGTCTGATTGATTCAACGTTACTAAACGTCTCGCACTAACCGAACCATCATCACTAAATGACTGACGATACACACCATTATAATCAAACTTAGGATATATAAGATTGTACGGTTGAAATCCTGCACCGCTTGGATAAGCTAACAAGCGTGCGCTCATTTCACCAGACTCAATAATTCCTAAATACGCCTGTTGATGGACACCGTGTACAGCCCCAAAAATCGGCATCGAAAGCGGATAGTTAATATCCGTCATACGCTCCGTTACAATACCTAGATTATCGCCATAATACCGTTCATCAAATCGACGCATCAATTTGCCTTCATTATCTTTATATCGAATTAATGCACCAACACCATCCGGAATAATCATATACCCTGGCGTATCATCCTTATGGGTTGCGCCTAAACCAGGAAACATCGAAACACTTGCAAGCGAAATGTCTGGATTATAAGTATTAATGCTTTCATAAGGAACCGAAGCAACCAGTCCTTCCTCAGTTAACTCGACAATAAACTGCATTTCAATACCTAACTCTGTATAATCCGTATCATTAATAATGCGATCCATATCGTAGCCAGCTCTTCCTTCTAAATAAAACTGATAAAAACGCTGACATCTACCGACAGGACAATACGCACCTAAATTAAGATCCATAATAATTTTATTATCTTCAACCGTCATATTTTTCGTATAAACAATATCTATTATACCAACATCAGCATAGCGCGCATAGTTCCCACTCGTATCTTTGTAGTCTATACTAATCCCACTCGTAAGCGATGAACGTAAATTTTCACTTCGAATATTATCAATTGCCGTATTCCAAACATACCCGGTACGTTTATCAAGTACTTTAAACGACAATGATTCATCATCCATATAAAGCTCAAAAGTGTCGTTTTCTAACATTTTTGTATCTGTTGGTCGAACTTGAATGAAATCGGATGGATCAATTTGACGCATGTCTTCTTCTTGCGTGTATCGCGCTGAAGACAACATCGTATTTTCAATAAATGGACTCATCGCACCAAAATCACTATTTTGATACCGTATATTATTTTCTGCCGCTGATACAATCGTTGTAAGAAAACCAACGAATAGTAGGACAATGAACATCTTTTTAAAAATCGAAAACACGATAATACACCTCCATCCATAAATCCCTAAATAACGAGAATAGTTCGTTTAACAATATATATACAATAATGACACCGAGCAATAACATCACCATGGTAAAAGCTGAAACAAGAATTGATTGAATGGTTTCTTTAACGTTATAAAAGTGTGTTTCCTTAACCATAAAGAAGAAATATAACGCCGCAAGACCAATACTGATTGTATGTATAAATGTCATTATAAATGCTTCATTATACGTAAGTCCATGCGAGATAAAGGTAATGACTGGCAACAGCAAGAAAAACGGTGCCAAACTATAAACGGTCGTAATATAGACATCTCGAATCCGGCCTTCACCCTCACGGATCGACCCAATAAGTCCGTTACTAATAACCCAAACACCAAGTGGCAACAAGACTTTAATAAGTTCTTCAAGTAAATTTATATCCACCAACCTGCGCTGGTTAAATAAGAAATTCAAATTATAAATATAAAAAATATAAAAACTAAAATAAATGAGCAGCAAGACGGTCACCGAAAAGACATTTACACGGTTTCTCCGTTTAATGTAGTAACTGGCTTCAGCTGGATTTTTCAAGTATGTAAAAACATACAAAATATCATCCGTTATTTTTGATTTTGATCTGATCCAAGCGATACCCTTTTTAATAGGATTCGTCACATTAGACATAAACTCTACCTTCATATTAACAATAAATATCGCAAGTAAAATAAACAGCCCAGCAATTCCATACCCAACATTTGCTAAAAGCCATATATTTCTAACTTCCCAGTATGCCTCGCTATAACCATCACGGTCATTCGCAAGATAAAACGCCTCTAAAGCTTCTTCATATTCCCCTAAAATAAAGTGTGCATTACCAAGCCCTCGGTGCGCCAAATCAAAGAAATCATTCATCATTAAAACCGCTTCCCACGGTTCTTTACTTTCAGCATAATTGCCGTCTTGATAAAGTGCAAGCGCTTGATGCACTAGATTTGCAAACTCGGTTGGATAATAGATCGTAATGCCACCTGAACCGGATGCAGAATCTAACACATACAAATTATATGCACTATCTGCGGCTATCCCTGAAGGCGTTTCAATATACCCTTGGGTTAAGTTGCTCGATCCACGACCCCCAAATCTGAACAATAAATTTCCTTCGATATCATATTCATAAATATGTCCTGAATCAGCCAAAACATACATGTTTCCAATTGGACCAATCGCAACATCACGTAAATCCGATGCATTAAACATCGGCGGTAGCAAGTTGCCACCACTAATATTCAAACGCTTAACACCATGATTTGGTGACCCTGGACTCACTGTGTGAATCAAGCCGCGTTGATCAATCGATATATTATTCACTTGTGGTGGGGTTAAGTTAAACAGTTCTTCCCGTTGTTCTTGAGTGAAAAATGTAAACTGTAAAATCCTTCTTAAGGTAGGTTGTATTGTATTGGTACCATAAAACCCTAAAAAGTCTCCGTTATTTGCAAACTGTAACATCCCGCGTGTTCTCGTTCCGCGACTTAATATATATACATTGCCTCGTGTATCGCTAAGAATTTTTTCCGGTTGATAGGTACTATCACCAAACAACGGCGATTCTGGTCGCTCAAACGTTTGTAAAATATTACCACTTGCATCTAACTTATACGCAAGTCTCGCACCAGAATCTGCAACATAAATATGCCCATCCGCATTAACAAATACACCTTCGGGTCGCTCTAAGAAATCCGCACCAATCACATCAATTTGGTCTGTAGACATATCATATACCAATATATGCCCATGGTTTTCTGCCCTTGCGGCAATGTAGATGACATCATCTTGATTAATGTGAATATCATAGGGTTGTCCAATCACTACCCCATTAATCTCACGAACATGCTCAATAGGAATATACGCCGTTTGTGTAGGTACTAACCTACCATCACTCAGCGTTAGCGTACGAAAACGCACCCCAGTTTCTGCTTGTACTTCTGTGCCAAAAGTAACTAATACCAGCAATAAAACCGAAAATACATAAAATAGTTTTTTCATTATTTAATCCCTGAATGTGCCATGGTGTTCATGACTTTAGCTTGTAAGAATAAAAACATAATTATATTTGGCACAAACATAATTAAACTTGCCGCAGCCATCATCCCTTGTCCTGCGACAGGATTACCTACAATAGCCGCTAATGTAGAAAAGTAAAACGATAATGTCTTCATACTTTCACTATCAATATAAAGCGCCGGGCCTACCACATCATTCCAAATTAGTTGAAACGATAAAATTCCAACAGTCGCCACTGCCGGAGCAATAATTGGCATAATAACCCGTAAAAATATCTGCATTTCACTCGCACCATCAATTTTAGCCGCCTCAATGATTTCATTCGGTGTTTGATCAATAAACTGCTTAACCAAAAAGAGCCCTACCGGAATCGCAATAAGCGGTAAAAACAAAACCATATATGTATCGATGAGTCCCAAGCGAGAAATCGTTAAATATCTTGGAATCGTTACAGCAATAGGGACAAACATGAGTGCTAATGTATTAATTTCAAACAACACTTTTTTACCTTTAAACTTAAGCTTAGATAGTCCGTAAGCTGCTAAAGAAGTTACCAATATACTTAAGAAAACACCGACTACCGTAACAACAATACTATTGAATAAATACCGGCTAAAAGGAATCCCTGAATCTGCTGCTAACTGTACCAAATTCCTAAAATTTTGTAAGGTCGGTACCCGAACAAAAAAGCGCGGGGGATAAGCAAACAGTTCATTCATCGGTTTAAAAGCATGGCTGACAATAAATAGTATCGGCAATGCAACAAAAGCGGCCAACGGAATTAACAAAATGTAAAATTTTAGCTGGCTTCGATGAAAATGCTTCGGATTAATCTTCATTCCACTAAATTTCGCCATTATTGCACCTCCTAATCTTTTTCTCCAAGAATATTAAATGTTACTTTACTGATCGAATAAATCATCACTAATAAGACAACACTAACCGCTGAGGCATACCCCATCAAATATCTGATAAACCCAAAATCTTCAATATGGTTAACCATCAACTGACCAGCATTTTGTGGGGTTGGATTAGCCCCGGATAACTGCACGCCGATGGCACCAATTTGAAATGTTCCAACCACGGCCATGACGGCGCCAAAGAGCATTTGCGGTTTCATCATCGGGATGGTAATATAAAATATTTCTTGCCAGCGGTTTTTCATTCCATCCATATACGCTGCTTCATAAAGCGTTTGATCAATATTTAAAATCCCCGCAAGCATGGCTAAAAAGCCAACCCCCATACTCCCCCAAAGCGCAACAACAATCATAATATTCATTAAGTATTGCGGGGAGGTTAGAAACTGGATCGGTTCTTGAATAAATCCCCAGTTTAAAAGCAAGGCATTCACATAGCCTGTCGCATCTCCTGAAAACATCACCGTCCAAACAACTGCCATTGCAATCCCAGCAGTCATCGATGGACTGTATAAGATAATCGCAAAGACTGTTCTAGAGCGATGCGGTACTTGTGCTAAAATCCAAGCTAATAAAAAGCTCATAATATACCCAACAGGGCCAACAATAAATGCGAACTTTATCGTATTCGGTAAAACATATTGCATAAAAACTTCATCGCGGGTTAGCAGTTCTATATAATTTCTTAGCCCTACATATTCAGGTGTTTGTATCGTATTAAAATACGTAAACGAAAGTCCAATCGCAATAATAATCGGAATAATAATAAACATCACAAACAACAACACATATGGTGTTAAAAACCATAATGGTGAATTCATCTTTCTAATCATCGTCATGCTCCTTCAACCAATAATCTATATTATGTATGGTTGGTACACGGTAGTTCTTAATCGGTACACCATTTTCTGCGTACCCAAATTCCTCCATACGATAGATTATCTCACGATTGGCAATACGGACAGCCGTATCCAATGCAATCCTTGGATTGGCATCATTAAATACTATTTTGTTCCAAGCATTACTCAGTTCACGTTCCACCATATAAGCTCCAGGAATACGCGATGCTTCTAAAGCATACTCCCACTGCTTTAATATAATATCAATGTGGTGTTCTGGTAATGGCACTTCCGCAAACGCTTCTAAATTCGCAGTGTTCCATAAAAACTCTGTTCCATACGTAGTTTGTAACCGTGAAGCAAACGTTATCTGTGTGCTTGTATCCATAAACCATTGGACAAAATCCCAAGCTTCAAGTGGCATATCCGTATCCGTCATAATCATTAAAGATTGTGCCCCACTTGCAGCCCAACGCTCGACTTCACCTTCAGCATTTCTAACCCCAGGATGCGGTGCAATCTCCCATTTACCAGCAATTTCAGGGGCCGCAATCGTCAACTGCAAATACGTCGCTAAATCGCCAATTCCAATCGGCAATAACCCCGTACGGAAATGGTTATAAAAGTTTGGTACTTGTTTAGGCATATCATAAATAGTGAACAGCTCTGTCATCATCCGAACACCATCAACATTTTCATCACTATTAAGTCTGGTCGACATACCATCTTCAGCGTATAAATCGCCACCAAACTGATAAATAAACGGAATCGTTACAACAAATGGCTTAAAGCCACCAAACTGTGCAATTGGTTGGAAATAGTTCATTCCAAAGCGTTGTAATTCCGGTAAAATCTCAATGACATCATCCCATGTATCAGGAACCGGTAAATTTAAGGACTCAAAAATATCGGTGCGATAAAACTGAACCCAAAAGTTTTGTGTCAACGGGAATCCATACATACCCTCTTCAAAAGCATATGGAACCATAGCACCAGGAGCAAAGTTTTGCACGAGATCTTCATACCCTCTAAACTGACGTAAATCCAAACTCGCACCACGAATCGCAAACTCATAAGGTAACCAGTGATTAACGCCTAACGCAATATCTGGTGGTCGGTTTGCTGCATTCGCTAAAATGAGTTTATTCTCATCAGGCATTAGCGATAACTGCACACGAATACCCGTTTGCGCCGTAAACTCACTATCAATCATTTGTTGCATAATCTCCACATACTGTCTTGGATAGTTTACCCAAATTTCAAGTGTGTCTTGTTCCACATCAACAACGGCATAGTCGTTTTGTGTAAACGATATAAAGAAACGTTTAACCGACTCCCATATGCGTACAAAAAAGTTCGCTTGTGGCGACGGTATATCTTC